>CADCPT010000226.1 GCA_902803385.1 uncultured Ruminococcus sp. | reverse complement strand
GGCGGCACAGCACCTTATCAGTATTCTTATTATTATCAGAAGTCCGGTGCTTCCTCCTGGACTGCTATCGAAGAGCTTACAACGAGCAGCAGCGTTGTCTTTACACCTGAAAGCAAGGGGACATATTCTGTTCAGGTCACTGTAATGGACAGCACGTATAAAACTGTATCAACTACATTGGCTCTCACTGTAAGCTGATATTTATAGTTTTAGCTGGTCAAATTGCGGCTTCGCCGCCATTTGACCAGCTTGATTATTTTATAGCCCGACCGTTGCTGCGCAACGACCGGGCTGTTTTAAGACTTTTTTTCAGAGGTGCCGCGAGCAAAGCTCGCGGCACCTCTGAAAAAACACCATAATAAAAGTGCGCCGCAAGGTAGGCGCACGTTGTTTAGCAAAGGGACCGTGAATTGTTTTACAATTCCTAAAATGCGGCTGCAGCAAAAGGAATTGTTTTTGCAGCAGCCACATATTATTGTTGTTATTTTGCTTTTGTTTCGATCTCTTCCTTTGCCATTGCAATGAAATCATCGAGTGACATCGTTCCGAGGTTTGCATTCTTTCTTGAACGAACGGAAACAGTGCCTTCTTCAAGCTCCTTGTTGCCGATAACAAGCATGTAGGGAACCTTTTCAAGCTGAGCCTCTCTTATCTTATAGCCGATCTTTTCGCTTCTGAGATCAGAGCTTACTCTCAGTCCTGCTGAAGCGAGCTTTGCTTCAATATCCTGTGCTGCTTCGCTCAGGTTTTCGCTGAGTGGCATTACCCTCACCTGTTCAGGTGCAAGCCACAGGGGAAGAGCTCCGGCAAAATGCTCAAGCATATATGCAAGGGTTCTTTCGTAGCAGCCGAGAGAAGTGCGGTGAATGATATAGGGGAGCTTTTTGCTGTTGTCGCTGTCGATATAATACATACCGAATTTCTCCGCAAGCAACATATCGATCTGTATCGTTACAAGCGTATCCTCCTTGCCGAATACGTTCTTGTACTGTATATCGAGCTTCGGACCGTAGAATGCTGCTTCGTCAATGCCGACCTCATAATCAAGTCCGATATTATCGAGTATGCGCTTCATTGCACCTTGTGCGTGATCCCACTGCTCAGCTGTGCCCTCATACTTGTTGTTCGGGTTTGCAGGATCCCACTGAGAGAAGCGGAACGTGCAGTCTTCAAGCAGTCCGACGGTTTCGAGGAAATACTTTGCAAGCTCAAGACAGCCCCTGAATTCCTCTTCGAGCTGATCAGGACGGATCACATAATGTCCTTCAGAGATCGTAAACTGGCGTACACGGATGAGTCCGTGCATTTCACCTGAGGCTTCATTGCGGAAAAGCGTGGACGTTTCCGTAAGTCTCATCGGAAGCTCTCTGTAAGAACGCTGACGGTTCAGATATACTTGATACTGGAAGGGGCAGGTCATTGGTCGGAGGGCAAAGCATTCCTTTGATTCATCATCAGGATCGCCCAATACGAACATTCCGTCAAGATAATGATCCCAGTGGCCGCTTATCTTGTAAAGCTCACGCTTAGCGAGAAGAGGCGTTTTTGTGAGCTGACATCCGTGAGCCTGCTCAACATCCTCGACCCAGCGCTGAAGGAGCTGTACTACTCTTGCACCCTTCGGGAGAAGAACAGGAAGACCCTGACCTACATAATCTACAGTTGTGAAGTATTCAAGCTCACGACCGATCTTGTTGTGATCACGCATTTTTGCCTCTTCAAGAGCCTTGAGGTGCTCTTCAAGCTGAGCAGCTTTGGGGAAGGAAACGCCGTAAACCCTGCAAAGCTGTGCATTCTTGCTGTCGCCGCGCCAATATGCACCCGTGCAGGCAGTGAGCTTTATTGCCTTTATAGGAGCAACGCTCATAAGGTGAGGGCCTGCGCAAAGGTCTGTGAATTCACCCTGGCGATAGAAGCTTATCGGTTCTCCCTTGTCTGAATGTTCCCTGCAAAGCTCGACCTTGTAAGGTTCATCCATTTCCTCAAGAAGCTTTACTGCTTCGTCAGGCGGAAGAAGGAAGCGCTCAAGCTCGAAACCTTCCTTGACTATCTTTTTCATCTCAGCTGTGATCTTTTCAAGATCCTCTGGTGAAAAGGGTTTCTCAACATCAAAATCATAATAGAAGCCGTTATCAACAGCAGGTCCGATCGCAAATTTTGCCTTCGGGAAAAGTCTTTTCACTGCCTGAGCAAGAACATGTGAGCTTGTATGCCAGAATGCCTTTTTGCCCTCGACATTGTCAAAGGTCAGTATTTCCAGAGCACAGTCGTTTTCGATCGGTGTGCGCAGATCACAGAGCTTTCCGTCGATCTTTGCAGCGCATGCAGCCTTATAAAGCCCCATTCCGAGAGCTTTGGCAACATCTGCAGCCGTCGTTCCGTTTTCAAATTCTCTGATATCGTCTCTTAGCTTTACTTTTACCATTTTTCTTACCTCCGTTTAAAATTATTAATGCGTGACAGGTAAACTGATAATAATAAACGCCCCTGTATACCGAAAAGGTACACAGGGGCGGGCATATTGCTCACGGTTCCACCCTGATTTCAGGCCAAAGACCTCTTATAGCGGCTTCTTAACAAAGCCCGTCCCTGTAACGTAGGACATCACGCCTCGGCTTAGTACAATGCTTTCGCCGGGTGCTCAAAGGCGGTATCGGAACAAATACACAGGCGACGGCTTTCAGCCGATGACCATCGCTCTCTGTCAGTGCTCAGGATCATTCCGCTTCCTTATCACAGCATTTTTCTTATGCCAGAATTATATCACCTTTTGAAATGAATGTCAACACCTTTAAAAAGTTTTGCGCTGTCGCATTGTAGGTTTACAATAGATATGAAATAATTCACGGCTTTTTTGCTATATAACGTGCGCCTACCTTGCGGCGCACTTTTTATTATTGTCGCATATCTCCTTCATACAGCAATCCTCGCATTTCGGGTTTCTTGCGGTGCAGACAGCTCTCCCGTGAAGGACAAGACGGTGGCAGAAGTCATTCGATTTTTCCGGAGGGAGAAGGGGACGCAGTATCCTTTCTATCTTTGCGGCGTCCTTAGTATTGTGAAAGCCGAGACGTGAGGTTATGCGTATACAGTGGGTATCGACCACTACTGCCGGTTTCCCGTAAATATCTCCGACAACGAGGTTTGCGGTTTTTCTGCCGATACCAGGCAGCCTGACAAGCTCTTCGATACTGTCCGGCACGATTCCGCCGTATTCTTTACAGAGCATTTCACACATGGCCTTAATGTCCCTTGCTTTCGTTTTATATAGGCCGCAGGTCTTAATAAGCTCTTCTATTTCTTCAATATCACCCTCAGCAAACGCTTTTGCATCGGGAAAGTGCTCAAACAATGACGGAGTTACTATGTTCACTCTTTTATCAGTGCATTGTGCCGCAAGCCTTGTTGCTATAAGAAGCTGTAAAGGATCAGTGTAGACCAGAGAACATATTGCCTCCGGGTATTCCTTTTCCAGTAATTCAACTGCTTTTACTGCTTTTTCTTTTAGATCCATAATTGCAACATCCTTTTTATTGAAAGAATTCTGAAATACATTGAATTGATTTATATAATCCGGAAAACAGACAGCAAAGCCTGTCTGTCTTTTATCGGATATTAGTTTTTACTGAACTCCTCAGCAATATTGCTTATCCATATTCCCTTTTTTATCATTACCGAGCCTATAATGATCTTTATTATATCCACCGACTGAACTAATGCAAAAATCGAAATAATGGGAAGCTCTGTGAAAAAGCATAGAATAAATGCAAACGGAACGGTGACTGTCCATGTAAAAACACTGTCGAAAATAAAAGTTATAAGTGTTTTACCGCCTGAACGTATGGTGAAATATAAAGAATTGAGTGTTCCCTGAACAGGAAAGAACAAAGCAGAGATCACGATAAATCTGCTTGCAAATGAACGTACCTCATCAGTCGTATCATATACATTCGGGAAAACGCCCGAAACAGATATCAGTATGACCGTAAGCCCTATACACAGTACTGCGGAAAAACATGTAAGTGTAAAGGATTCTTTTTTTGCCCTTTCAAATTCCCCTGCTCCGAGAGACTGTCCGATAAGAATACCGACAGAATGACCAAGCGCAACAAAAACTACATTGAGAAGATTACATAAAACATTTGAAATGTTTATCCCGGCAACAACAGCAAGTCCGCGAATTGAATAGCATTGTGTCAGTGCAACAAGACCGGCTGCCCAAAGAAATTCGTTTATAAATATAGGTACGCTTTTTATCAGCATCTTCTTTGTGATATCGCGCGGTATGCGGATAGTTTTCCACAGTCCCTTGATAAACGGATGACTTTCTTTACGCAGGTGAGACCAGACTGCAAGAACAAGTATCTCAAGGTATCTTGAAATTACCGTTGCAATGGCAGCACCCTCTACTCCAAGCTTCGGAAAACCGAAATTGCCGTAGATCAGCAGATAGTTGAAAACTATATCGGTACAAACCGAAACAACGCCCGCTGCCATAGGTTTGATGCTGTCACCTGTTTCACGAAGTGAGCTCGCGTATATCTGTGTTGCAGCCAGTGCCGGCAGTCCCAGAAGCATGATATGCATATAGTTTTCGGCATGCTTCATAGTCAGAACGGGATCAATATCAGCACTTTCGCCATTCAGATAAAGTCCTACAAGGAGCTTATCACACGAAAGAAAAACAACTATTCCTGTTATTGTACAGAAAAAACATATCAGAGCCTTCATTCTCGTTGCGGCTCTGACACCTTCCGTATTTCCGCTGCCATGAAACTGAGCTGCATATATACCGGGACCGGATATTCCGCCAAAGATCGCGAGTGTATACACAAACAAAAGCTGACCGACGATAGAAACTGCCGTCATTGCTTCCGTTCCGAGACTTCCTACCATGATATGATCCACAAGTCCCACAGCGTTAGTAATTCCGTTTTGTATCATAATAGGCACGGCAAGAACGAGCGCACGCCTGAATACAGATCTGTTATCCATTGATTTCTCCGTTCAGATTATTTAGTGCTTTTAAATTGTTTTTTCAGAGGGGGCTGTGAAATAATTCACGGCTCCTTCGCTATACAAAGTGCGCCCGAAGGAAGTGCCCCCCCCGGTGCGCCTACCTTGCGGCGCACTTTTATTATAGTGTTTT
>CADCPT010000225.1 GCA_902803385.1 uncultured Ruminococcus sp. | reverse complement strand
GCCCGGTCGTTGCGCAGCAACGGTCGGGCTATCAGTCGTACAGAGGCATAAGAAGCCGTTTTTTTCGGATATTCAGACTATCTCGGGAATGATAATAAGAAAATAGGTTTTTCAACCCCACTTATATTCAAAAAAAACTTGAAGAAATATTAATAAAATGTTATACTGGTATGTATGCAGCAAAACCGGAATGCAGATAATGTATTCATGGAGGTAATGCAGCATGACAAAAAAGAAACACTGTGAAAACCACGGCTCCGTGTCTCCCGAGGATGCTCCCTGCGAGGAAGAAGCAACAGGCAGGGATATCCCTGAGGAAGACAGCATACGCGAAAGCGGTTCTGTTATTACTCTCGGCGGGGGCTATGCCGTTCAGGTGCTGACGATAATCGGTCAGATAGAGGGGCATTACTTACTGCCTCCGCAGACCAAATCAACAAAATATGAGCATATAATCCCTCAGCTCGTTGCTGCCGCTCAGGACAGCGCCATCGACGGACTTCTGATAATACTGAATACCGTAGGCGGTGATGTTGAGGCTGGCCTTGCGATAGCCGAGCTCGTTGCAGGAATGTCAAAGCCTGTAGTTTCACTCGTTCTCGGCGGAGGACATTCAATAGGCGTTCCGATAGCCGTGGCGGCAAAAAGATCTTTTATTGCAAAAACCGCTACTATGACTATCCATCCGGTAAGGATGAACGGACTGATGCTCGGTGTGCCGCAGGCATTTGAATACTTTCAGCGGATGCAGCAGAGGATAACCTCATTTGTGACATCCAACTCTTCAATATCAGCCGAAAGATATAATGAGCTTGCCATGAACACTGATGAGCTTGTTATGGATATAGGCACGATACTCGACGGGCAGGAGGCTGTACGGGAGGGGCTTATCGACCGCACGGGTACGCTGGATGACGCTTTTTCCGAGCTGTACAGCATGATAGGAAGGGCTCATAACATTTCAAAGCGGACGCGCAGCACAAAAAAGAAAAAACAGAACACACAGTGACAAGGAATCTATACTTAAGCGGCGGAATATGCTATATTGATTTCGCCGCAGCACAGGAGGTTACATAATGGATATTTTAAGTGCAATAATCCAGGGCATAATACAGGGTCTGACTGAATTTCTTCCGGTATCCAGCAGCGGACATCTGAATATCTGCCAGCATATTTTCGGAATGCAGGAGGATAATCTTTTCTTCTCTGTTATGCTCCATATAGGCACACTGGCTGCCGTTATAGCCGTTTATGTCAAGCTTATCGGCGGTCTGCTGAAGGAATTCGGCCTTATGGTAAAGGATATCTTTACAGGAAAATTCAAATGGAGCGAAATGAATCCAAAAAGAAATATGGTCGTAATGATAATTATCGGCCTTGTTCCGCTTTTCCTTCTCTTCCTCCCTATTCCCGGAACCGATATGAAGCTCAAGGATCTTGCCGATATGTTCTCGAAAAGCGGATATTTCATTGTAGTCGGCATTTCACTTATGATAACGAGCGCGCTGCTTTTCTTCGGTGATCTAAAAAACAAGAAGACCGCCAAGGCATACAAGGACAAGGGTATCGTGCGCAAGGGCGGCGCAGGAAGAAGAAAATACAATATCGGAGACGCTTTTGTCGTTGGAGTAACTCAGTGCTGTGCAGCTCTTCTGCCCGGCGTTTCACGCTCAGGCTCCACTCTTGCGGCAAGTGAATTCAGAGGCATCAACAAGCAGGTAGCACTTGACTACTCCTTCCTTCTCGGAACCCCTGCCATAATTGCTGCCGCTGTCCTTGAAACCAAGGATGCACTTTTCCCGGACGACGGCAAGGCTGTCACGATAGATTTTCTTCCGGTAATAATCGGTATGGTCGTAGCTGCAGTTGTCGGCTTTTTTGCAATAAAGCTTTTCAAATGGCTTCTGAGAACAGACAGAATGTATGTATTTATCCTCTACACTGCAGCAGTCGGTCTTATAGTTACGGTCATCAGCATAATTGAGCTTTCAACAGGCGCAAACATCTTTACGGGCGCTCCGCTCGTATTCTGACGAAGCTTTCAGAAACCGGATTTCTCACTCCACCCGACTGCGCCGAAGGCACGGTCGGGCTGGTAAGAATTTGTTTTTTCAGATGTGCCAGGCGCAAAGCGCCTGGCACATCTGAAAAAACACTGAAAAACAAGTCAATGATAGTCAGATCGTGATGAAGGCGCGGTCGGCTATGACAGTTGTACAGAATCAAACAGCCCTTATTTTTCACGGAGGTTACATAAATGGCAGCAAAAAAAGGCAGCAAGGCATCTCCTGCCGCAAAAAAGAGACCGGCCGGAAAAACCACCGGAGCTAATAAAAAACGCAGTACTGCCGCAAGGAAACGACCGGCAAAAAAGACAAAGGAACAGATAAGAAAAAGAGTGATAACGGCTATTGTTCTTTTCCTGTCCGGGATAATACTTCTGCTGCTGCACTTCATTGACGGCGAGCTTCTCTGGAATGACCTGCACAAGCTATACAGGGGGTTGTTCGGAATATTCGGCTTTGCCGTTCCCTTTATAATGTTTTATGCAGCTTTTCAGAATGCAAAGGATGAACCCGACGATGATTTCACAAACAAGCTAATACTCTTTCCGCTGCTGACAGTCAGCCTTTCAATGTGTGTATACTGCTTCGGCTTCGCATCAGGTCAGGACGATAATTTTTTCACACTGCTTCACCGGAGCTTTATAGACTCTGCCGAAGGACATGGAACCGGGATAATCGGCTCAATGCTCGGGATCCCGGCGGCATCGCTTTTAGGCGCTGTCGGAAGCGGCATACTTACACTTGTAATTACGATATTCGTATTTGTTCTTGCAGCAGATACCATTATCGTATTTGTGATCAAGCTGTTTCAGGATCCTGCAAAAAGGGTCGAAGAACGAATAAGCGACAATAAACAGATACGCACGGAAGTAAGGCGCAGAAAGAATGAAGTCAGAGAAGCCGAACGAAGCAAAAAGCGCGAGGAATACATAAAGCAGCAGATCGAAAGAAAATCCCCGAAGCGTAAGGACGGCGATCCGGAATACAGCAAATTCAGAAGATCGGCTTTTTATGAGCCGCACAAGGCAGAAAAAGATGAAACACCGGAGGAAAAGCCTGAGGAGAAGAAGCGCAGACGTCCGAAGCCCGAACCCGTACCCGAAGCTGCTGCGACAGAAAATACCGCTGAAAACGCAACGGAAATCAATACAGAGCCGGAGTTTGAGGGCATTGATATTGACATAAGCTCTATGAGCTTTGCACCGGTAAACGATGCTCAGCCTGTAAGGCATGAGCCGGAGGTCACGGAGATGCAGCCCATATACATTCCGAAACCGTCAAAGAAAAACAAGGGAGAACCTGTGGAGCCGTTAGTCGTTCCTGTTTCCGACGGCATAATCACGGGCAATTATATACGTCCTCCGTTCAATCTTCTCGAGCCTCAGCCACCCGAACAGGAAGCTAACATATCTGCTGAGCTGAATCAGAATGCAGTTATGCTTGTCGATACGCTGAAAAGCTTCGGCGTTCAGACGACTATAGTCAATATCTGCCGGGGTCCGTCCGTAACAAGATATGAGCTTCAGCCGGCAGCCGGAGTCAAGATCAGCAAGATCACGAACCTTTCCGATGATATAGCTATGAACCTTGCCGCAACAGGCGTCAGGATCGAAGCGCCTATCCCCGGCAAAAATGCCGTCGGAATAGAAGTCCCGAACAAAAATGTTTCGATCGTAAAAATGCGCAGCCTTGTTGAATCAAGGGAATTTCAGAATGCAAAGAGCAGACTGACTGTCGCACTCGGAAAAGATATCACAGGACGGATAACCCTTGCCGATCTGGGACGTATGCCCCATCTTCTGATCGCAGGTTCGACAGGCTCCGGTAAATCCGTATGTATAAATTCAATGCTTGTCAGCCTTCTCTATAAATCCAGCCCGGACGACGTCAAGCTGATGCTTATTGACCCGAAGGTCGTTGAGCTTGGCGTTTATAACGGCATACCTCATCTGCTTGTACCTGTCGTGACCGACCCCCGAAAAGCCGCAGGAGCTCTCAGCTGGGCAGTAAATGAAATGCTCAACCGTTACAAGACCTTTGCGGAATACGGTGTGCGCGATATGCACAGCTACAACAGGATGGTAGAAAGACAGAATTCAGAAATAGATGAAGACTATAATGAACCGGAGCAGGAAGAGCTTGAGCGTTCTTTTGAAGAGGACGAAATGCTTGCCCAGGCTCAGTCTGAGTTGAACAATTCGGAGGAACGAAGAGAAAAGCCGAAAAAACTGCAAAAGATGGCACAGATAGTTATCGTTATAGACGAGCTTGCGGATCTTATGATGGCGACGCCGAATGAGGTCGAGGATTCTATATGCCGTCTTGCTCAGATGGCAAGAGCTGCAGGCATGCACCTTGTTATAGCAACACAAAGACCGTCTGTTGATGTCATTACGGGTCTTATCAAAGCAAATGTTCCGAGCCGAATAGCTTTTGCCGTAAAATCACAGATAGACTCCAGGACCATCCTTGATTCCGGCGGAGCTGAAAAGCTTCTCGGACGCGGCGATATGCTCTTCTCGCCTATCGGGACGATAAAGCCGATAAGAGTTCAGGGCTGCTTTGTGGATGATACGGAGATAGAGAAGATAATTGAATTCATCAAGCAGAACAAGGCTGTCGAATATGACCAGGATGTTCTTGACGAGATCGAAAGAAGCGCTATTCCCGAAGGAAACAAGGGCGGCTCTGATGAGCCCGACGGCGACAAGGATCCTATGATGGAGGAAGCTATAAGATGCGTTGTAGAAGCAGGACAGGCTTCGACATCCATGCTGCAGCGGCGTTTCCGCGTCGGATATGCAAGAGCCGGAAGGCTTATAGATGAAATGGAGCAGATGGGCGTAGTAGGACCGCACGAAGGCTCCAAGCCGAGACAGGTGCTGATGAGCTATCAGCAGTGGCTTGAAAGAAGCACTCAGCAGCCTGACTGAAAACGTATGAAATCGCATTGACGATTCCAGATAAATTATATTTATTATTTTGGAGGTAATTCTGAAATGAAACGCGAAGGACAGATCAAGGTCGATTCGGAAAATCTTTTTCCGATAATCAAGAAATGGCTTTATTCTGACAAGGACATTTTTCTGAGAGAGATCGTTGCAAACGGCTGCGATGCTATCAAGAAGCTGCAGAGCCTCAATTCCATAGGTGAAGCAGACTGCGGAGAATGGAAGCCGAGGATCGACATTGTTCTTGACAGGGATGCAAAGACACTCAGCGTTACCGATAACGGTATCGGTATGACTGAAGAAGAGGTAGAAAAGTACATAACACAGGTAGCGTTCTCCGGTGCTGCCGAATTCATTGAGCAGTACAAGGATAAAACAGACGCTGACGCAGGTATTATCGGTCATTTCGGTCTGGGCTTTTATTCCGCATACATGATATCTGATGTTGTTGAGATCGAAACGCTTTCCTACAAGCCCGAAAGCAAGCCTGTTCACTGGTCAAGCAACGGCTCACATACATACGAGATATCCGACGGAAGCAGGCAGGAGCGCGGAACTACGGTAATAATGCACTTTTCCGAGGACGGCGCTGAATTCTGCGACAGCTTCAGGCTTCGTTCCGTTCTGAAAAAATACTGCCGCTTCATGCCCTATGAGATATACTTCACATGCATACAGGAGGATATCAAAAAGGACGGCACCGGCGAAAACACGGATGATAAGCCAGCAGAAAAGCCTGAAGAAAAGCCCGTGAACATAACAGATCCGCTTTGGCTGAAGGCTCCTAAGGACTGTACAACAGAGGAATATGAGGACTTTTACAGAGAGGTATTCCCGGATATCAATCTTCCTCTTTTCTGGATCCATCTGAATGTTGACTATCCGTTCAATCTTAAAGGTATTCTCTACTTCCCGAAGCAGACGGACAAGCTGCAGGTAATGCCCGGAGAGATAAAGCTTTTTTCAAATCAGGTATATATCGCAGACAACATAAAGGAAGTCGTTCCGGAATTTCTGATGCTTTTAAAGGGCGTTATCGACTGCCCCGATCTTCCCCTCAATGTTTCGCGTTCCTTCCTGCAGAACGACTCAGAGGTCGCTAAGATAAGCCGTCACATAACAAAGAAGGTTGCCGACAAGCTTGTATCTGTATTCAAGAATGAAAGAAAGGATTACGAGAGCTACTGGGAAGACATCTCCCCCTTCATCAAGTTCGGCTGCATAAAGGACGAGCGCTTCTACGACAGGATGAAGGACATCATCCTTTACAAGTCGATAAGCGGCGAATACAAGGTATTTTCAGAGCTGCCGAAAACCGAGGACAACAAGGTCTATTATGTTTCGGATTCAGCGCTGCAGGCTCAGTATGTGAAGATCTTTGAGGACAACGGAATGGATGCCATAATCCTCGAGCACAATATAGACACTCACTATGTGACCTTCCTTGAATACAAGGAAAGCGACATCAAATTCGTACGCATAGACTCTGAGATTGGCGAAGCGCTGAAATCGGAGGAAAGCAGCGGCAGCGAGGTAAACGATGAAGAGATAATCAATATCTTCAAGGACGCTCTCTCAATGGACAAGCTTGAAATAAAGACCCAGGCTCTCAAAACCGGAGATACTCCTGCTATCATAACGATCAACGAATATCAGAGAAGAATAAACGATATGAACAAGCTTTACGGCAATATGTTCGGTATGTCTGATGAAAAGGCTCAGGAGACGCTCATCATCAATACTGCAAACAAGACCGTCCGCGCGCTTGAAAAACTTGACGGTGAGGAAAGAAATATCATCTGCCGCCACATCTACGATCTCGCAGCAATTGGTCAGAGAAGGCTTTCTGCCGAGGAACTGAAGGGCTTCATACAGAGAAGCGTTCAGGTAATGGAAATGATAGGCGAATAATGTAACAAGCGACTATCCTGCGCATAGTATGTAATGTACAGCTATGCGCAGAAACTTTTTTCAGGAGGCAGATCTATGAGCAGCTGCAGAGTCGCTGATATGAGACACAAGGAAGTTATAAACAGCATTGACGGCAGCAGGATTGGTTACATTGACGATGTTGAGCTTGATACCGTTACAGCACAGATGACGGCAGTCATTATTTTCGGAAGGCCTAAGCTTTTCGGGCTGCTCGGAAAGCAGGAGGATATTGTTATCCGCTGGGAGAACATAGAGCTTATCGGGCACGACACTGTGATAATAAACGGTGTTCCGCTTCCGCAGAGCCGCAAGCCCCGGGGCTTCATTCCATTTATTACAGGGTAAAAAATAAAAAACAGACTTGCATTTTAACGGACAATAATGTATAATGAAGTTGCAATGGGGGTATAGCTCAGCTGGGAGAGTGCTTGACTGGCAGTCAAGAGGTCACGGGTTCGAGCCCCGTTATCTCCAGAAGCGGCGTGCCGCCGCACCCGATTCGCGTTCGACTTTTGTCGGACGCGATATTTCTATCCCGCGCCTGTAGAAATATCTTTTTCAGTACCTTTAGAAATCGGCGTGCCGCCGGGGTCGGATCGCGCATCCGCTCCCTGCGGTCGCTACTTTTTTTCGGGAGTTCAGATCCCGTCCCGCGCCTGTAGAAATATCTTTTTCGTATTATGTTTACAAAAAATATCTTTTCTTGTGAAAGCAAAGGTGCCGTCGCATTAACGCTGCCCCGTCCGCCCGACCGTGCCTTCGGCGCGACCGGGCTATTAAAAATTGTTTTTTTAGGGGTGCCGCGAGCGAAGCTCGCGGCACCCCTGAAAAAACATTATATCTAAGTGCTCCGCGAAATCTTGACTTTTCTCTTCTACGGTAATATAATGTAAATAATAGCTTATTATAGCTTCATAATGTTGAGTTAAACTATAAAATATCACAAAGGAGGAAATCCTGATGAAGAAGTACCTGAAAAAAACAGCGGCGGTATTGCTTGCAGGCGCGATGCTCTGCTCTACTGCTGCATTTGCCGAGGGCGCAGGAGCTGTCGGAAGAGAGCTTTTCAGCCTTGCGGTCAGCGCGGCGGATGATAACGGCGAAGCGGAGGGTTATGTTGATTTTGATTATGAAGAAAACGACGAGGGCGGAGTTACCATTACAAGCTACTACGGAGAGAGTGGCTTTGTTGTGATACCCTCCGATATAAACGGCAAGCATGTAAACCGTATAGGAAACTGGGTCTTCAACGGCAACCCGGATATCATAAGCGTCGAGATCCCCGAAACTGTTACCAACATCGGCATCTATGCCTTTGCCGACTGCACTGGGCTTCAGAATCTTACCATACCGGGCAGCGTTTCAATAATCAGCAGCAATGCGTTCAAAGGCTGCACGTCTCTTTTAAGCGTTACGATCTTTGACAGCGGCGCTTCAACATGCATCTGCGGCAATGCATTCAAGGGCTGCACAAAGCTTGCAAAAGCAAATATACCTGCCAGCGTGACCGGAATAGAATGGCAGGTATTTGAGGGCTGCCCGAACCTTACTATTTACTGCGAGGAAGGCTCCTATGCCGAAACATATGCAAAAGAGAATAATATTGCCTTTGTCGCTTCTACCCCTGTGAGCAGCTTCGATTATAATAGTGATAACGGCGGAATAACTATCACCGGTTTTACAGGCAGTGAAACGGACGTAGTTATCCCATCTGTAATTAACGGACAGCCTGTTACACACATCGGAGATTCTGCGTTCTACGGCTGCACAGGACTTACAAGCATAACCATCCCCGACAGCGTTACAAGCATAGATTATTATACGTT
>CADCPT010000224.1 GCA_902803385.1 uncultured Ruminococcus sp. | reverse complement strand
CGACCGTTGCTGCGCAACGACCGGGCTATTTTAAGACTTGTTTTTTCAGAGGTGCCGCGAGCTTTGCTCGCGGCACCTCTGAAAAAAAACACTATATCTAAGTGCGCCGCAAGGTAGGCGCACGCTGTTATAACGAAGGAGCCGTGAATTATTTCACAACCCCCTGAAAAACAAATATTAAATCACTTTCCCACACAGAACCTTGAAAAGACCTTATCAACAACAGCCTCCGTTGCCCTCTCTCCCGTAAGCTCAAGCAGGGAATTTACGGCATCCTCGATAATAACAGTTACAGCGTCAAGGGTTATCCTGGCATCTATAGCGGATATTGCTTCATTAACGGAAGCCAGGGCTTTTTCAGTGTCAGCCTTCTGCCGCTCATTTGCAAGTATACCGCCGGAGGCATCAAGCCCGGCAGTACCGACTATCTCCCCCACGCACCTTTCAAGCTCCTCAGAACCTGCTCCTGTCTTTGCGGAAATGTAGACAACATGAGTAACATGCTTTTTGATATATTCCTCGTCTGTTTTGACATCGAGGTCGGTTTTGTTGATAACTGCAACAGCAGGCGCACCGTCAAGCATATCTATAAGCTCACGGTCGTCATCAGAGAGAGAAACACTGCCGTCAAATACGGCAAGTATAAGTCCGGCAGAGCGAAGTCTGTCACGGGCGCGTTCAACGCCTATTCTTTCGACAGGATCGTCGGTCGGTCTGATCCCGGCAGTATCGCTGAGTCTAAGCGGTATATCTCCAAGCAGAACGCTTTCTTCGATGATATCCCTTGTCGTGCCGGGAATACTTGTAACGATAGAACGCTCGCATCCGGAAAGCAGATTCATAAGAGTAGATTTTCCGACATTAGGCTTGCCTGCAATAACTGTATCAACACCTTCACGCAGGATCCTTCCGGCGTCATAGTTTTTGATAAGTACAGACAGCTCATCTGCACATTTTTTCAGTGCGGCTCTCAGTTCGCCTTCATCGACCTCAGGTATCTCATCCTCCGGGTAATCCGCCCATGCAGAAAGATGTGCAGCCTGAGTCAGAAGCTCATTCCTTATATCCCCTATTCTTTTGCTTAGCCTGCCCTCCATCACTCCCAAAGCGGCACGGGCGGACTGTTCGCCGTTTGCCGAAATGATATCCATAACGGCCTCTGCCTTTGTAAGATCCATTTTCCCGTTGAGAAAAGCGCGCTTTGTAAATTCACCCGGACCGGCAGGATAAGCACCTTGAGAAATAACAGCGCGAAGAATACGCTTTGTTACATACATACCGCCATGGCAGGATATTTCCGCCACATCCTCTCCGGTATAGCTGTGCGGAGCACGGAATACAAGGACCACAGCTTCATCTATTATCTCATCACCGTCAATGATCTTTCCAAATGAAGCTGTATAACCCTTCATGTTTTCAACTTTTTTTCCGGAAACTGAGGAAAAAATACTTCCTGCTACAGAAAGAGCATTTTCGCCTGATATCCTGATAACTCCCATGCCTCCTGCTCCGACAGGAGTTGAAATAGCTGCGATGGTTCTGTCCATATTTATCTCCCTAACATAATTGTTTTTGTAAGCCTGAGCTTTCCGTTCTGTCCGCCCGGCCGCGCCATAGGCACACTGATTCTATAGTTTTTTTTCAGATATGCCAGGCGCGAAGCGCCTGGCATATCTGAAAAAACAGATTATTAACTACCCGGTCGCTGCGAAGCGGCGGTCGGGCGAGTCAGACAGTGTTGATGCGGCAGTCCCTTCTGAAAATCATAAACATAATGATGGAGCTGCTGCAAAAATTATTTGCGGCAGCTCCCCGGATCATTTTTCAGTTCACACTATCGTTTTTACCGATAATCATTCCTGAGTATTGTTTTTCTTTATTTCGATCTTCCCGTAAAGAGATGTATCAGGGCGCTCGTTAATGCTCTTTCTTACAGTCTCTGAGGAGCTGTCGTTTTCAAATGATGAGAACATACTGTCCTGCGGATGAGCTTCATCCTCACTGTAAACTCTGCGCTGATAACCTGTGCTGCGCGGTCTGCGATTATATGAGCCGTCCTTGTTGAAGCTGCTGCTTCCCCTTCTGCCCCTGTTGTAGCCGCCTCTGTCACGATAACCCGGCTTGTAATCAGGATCGGGTCCGATAACAACATGTCTCTGAAGGTTTTCGCCCTCACTCCAGGAGGTCGCACCTCTTACCTTCTGAACGGCAGTGTGGATGATCCTTCTTTCGTAAGGATTCATCGGCTCAAGAGAGGTCTTCTGACCTGTTTTGCAAGCCTTGAAGGCAAGCTTTCTGCCAAGTATTTCCAGTGTTTTTTCTCTTTTTTCACGATAATTGCCGATATTTATAGAGATCCTGTAATACTCATCATCAACGTGATTTGCAACAAGCCCTGTAAGATACTGGAGAGCGTCAAGGGTCTCTCCCCTGTGGCCGATAATAAAGCCGACATCCTCGCCTTCGATATTGATCACAGCGCCGCCCTCTGTTTCCTCTGAGGAAAGCTCAAAATCGTTTATGCCCATCTTTTTCAGGATATCACTGAGGTATTCCTCAGCTGCATCAAGAGATGAAAGCTCTACAAATGCCCTGATCTTTGCAGGATTTCCGCCGAAAAGACCGAATTTCTTCTTTTCGGGCTGCTGGAGTATTTCTGTCTGTATATTGTCTCTGCCGAGCTGCTCACGTGCTTTTTCTTCAGCTTCTTCAACAGTATCGGCAACAATGATAACTTCTTTGATCATTACTGTTAAAACCTCCTGTTATTTTTTCTTTCCCTGATAATTGCTTTTATTATCCGAGCCTGACTGATTCTTTTTCTTTTTCTGAGTTGATTGTTTAGACTGAGCTTTTACGGGTGCTGCAACAGGATTTTTCAAGGCTGAAGGAGCCTGATAATCCGGAACCTCTATAAATTCGTATTCAGCCTCCTGCTGCCTTCTGAGAACAATTCTCTGAGCCTCCGCCTTTGCTTCAAGTATGCTCGGGCTGTAGAAAAGATTCATTATAAGAGACTGACCGAAGCCGAGGACGGTGGATGCGATCCAGTAGAAACCAACCGCACCCGGAACACTGTATGAGATCCAGGCAGAGAAAAGCGGCATACCGAATACCATTGCGATCATGCAGCCCTGCATTTTTGTGCCGTTGAGCTTCTGTGTAAGAAGCATTGAAAGAACATAGGTAACAAAACAGAGCACGGGGATGAGCCACATCATTGATGAAAGCGGGCTCTGACTCGGTGTTGCAAGAAGGTCAAGACCGAGGAAGTTAAAGCCGCTGCTGAATTCGTTTATGCTTTCGGTCTCCTTTGCTGTAAAAAGAGGGTTCCCTGAGGCATCAACAAAGAATTTCTGAAGATATCCGAAATATTTTATAATGCTTATTTCCCCGTAATTGCTGTTGATACTGACACCTATTCCGGGGATTGTAGATATGCTTGTAAGCGCGGTATTTACCTTTTCAGATGAAATGTGAAGTACGTTTGTCAGGGGATTTCTTACGGCATACCAGACGCCGAACATGATGATCATAGGAGCCAGCATCGGCAGACAGCCTGCCGTAGGGCTGACATTTTCCTTTTCCATCAGCTTCTGAACTTCTTCGTTGGCCTTTACCCTGTCGTTTTTGTATTTGTCCATTATTTCCCGCTGCTTTTGCTGCATACGGGCATTTGCGGCCATGGACTTCTGCTGAGTTATAGAAAACGGTATCAGCAGGAGCTTTATAATAATTGTAAATATGATAATGGCAATGCCGAAATTATTTACGAGGTAAAACGCAAACCACAAAATATAGCCGAAAATACTTCCGAGAAAATTAAAAATCAAATCCATTAAATAAGACCATTCCTTTCGTCCCTCTTTCCCTTTGACCGTGCATAATGAACGATCCTTTTAGGCTTTTTTTCGGGAACGGGATCGTATCCGCCGCTTGAAAAGGGATTACAGCGCAGTATCCTCCATATCGTCAGCGCCGAACCCTTTATTGCTCCGAACCTTGAGATAGCTTCTATACCGTAGTGAGAACAAGTAGGATAGTATTTGCAGCTTGGCGGGGTCGCGGATGAAATAAATTTCTGATAGAACCTAATAAGCCAAATAAGCGGGCGCTTCATTTTAAAACACCCGCCTCTTTCAGCTCTTTTTTCATTGCACGCAGAATATCGGTGCTTTTAACAAACGGAGTTTTCCCCCTTGCAACAAAAACGAGATCATATCCCGGCATGACCTGATCCGCCAGCATACGATAAGCTTCTCTTATTATTCTGCGCGATCTGCTGCGCATAACAGCCTTTCCGATCTTTTTACTTGTAGTAATGCCGATCCTGACATTTCCGCTGCGGTTTTTCATAACATAAGTAACTAAAACCGGGGATGCAAAGGACCTGCCTCTCGAATAAAGCCTGCGAAAATCGCTGTTTCTATTCAGTGTGATGATATCACTCAAAGTGCCACCTACTCTTTATCCGAAAAAAGACTGTATGCCGATGATAAAACCGACCCGACAACTTATCAGTATGTGAGTCTCTTTCTGCCCTTTGCTCTGCGGCGGGCAAGCACCTTGCGGCCGTTAGCGGTAGACATTCTCTTTCTGAAGCCATGCTCCTTCTTTCTGTGGAGCTTTTTGGGCTGATATGTTCTCAGCATAGAAACATCCTCCTTTCAAAAACAATACCTAATCTTCGTATCAGGCAATGGTCTGATAAAAACCTTGCACCGTAAAATTATAACCTATAATGTATGCTTCTGTCAACCGTAAAATTTAATTTTCTATGGAATTATGCGGATTTTTTATATTTTCAGAGAGTTTTGACTGAAATTTTAAAGGATATGACCTTATACCGTTAGTGCTTACCCACGTGCGCCCGAAGGAAGTGCCATTGGTGCGCCTGCCTTTGTCCGCCCGACCGCGCCTTCGGCACGACCGGGCTATTTTAGACTTGTTTTATCAGAGGTACCGCGAGCTTCGCTCGCGGTACCTCTGATAAAACACCATATCTAAGTGCGCCGCAGGGTAGGCGCACGTGGACTTGATAAATTGAAAACAGAAAGAATAAACTAATAAAATTATTCAAAATTTCGCCTTCGGCGATTGAATTAGGTTTAATTTTATGTTATAACAACCGCACGGCGTTTGCTGTTTCGG
>CADCPT010000223.1 GCA_902803385.1 uncultured Ruminococcus sp. | reverse complement strand
GTTGTCGTCTCGTCGTCGCTCGTTGTGCTCGCTGAGAACGGTCAAGCATGACCGTCCTCGTGCTCGCGTTGCGGCTCCTCCTCTCCCTATAACGCTTTGCGTTATGGGGTTCCCTGAGATGGCGCCAGCCAAGCAGCGTCCTCCGCCTTGTTATGCGAAATTTTCCGCTCAAATCTTTTTAAAGCGTTTTATTGGAAATTAGTATTAAAAAGGAAATTGAAAAGCAGGGATATAAAAATGCAAACGAGATTTTTCTCGGCGTATGCTACGATAATAACGAGCTGACGCTGTTTCCGGTCAAAAACTGAAAATGTTATCAGAACTTTATCTTTTCACATCTGTACAAGCATTAAAGAAAACAAGCGTGTCAAATCGCGGCTTTGCCGCCATTTGACACGCTTATACTTATGGGAGGTGCAGGCGCCTTTTCCGATCAGGCCTCTTCTATGGTGCTGTAGAATACCATATATCCGCTGTAATCGCCCACGATATCAGGAAGTGACTTGCCGTAAAGCTGAAGCTGATTGAGAACGAGAGTACCCTCAACAGTTTCGCCCTCGGTTGTAAAACCGTCAAGATAATATCCTATTGACGATGTCATGGGATTGGCGTTTATGCTTGTGGCTGTCGATACGCTTTCTTCGGGTACTTTGAAAACGTTGTACTTGAATTTTACGGAGTTGTTTACTTTATTTGCAATATAGAAATACTGATCCCCGTTAACAGTTGCGTTCTGATCTCTTACATATACCGAGACCTGCTGGTTCGCTGCAAGACCCGATACCTTGTTAAGCTCAACTGTATAACCGACAGTTTTGTAGCTGTCTTCCTCCTGAGCAGGCTGCTCAAGGGTGCCGAAATTAACAACATCGGGAATGATGATCTCGTAGGTGATGCCGGCGGGAACAGAACTGTCGATACGCGCGATTACCTCTGTCTGACCTGACTGAGACTGATTGGTAAGATTTGCAGCCGAAACAGAAACTGCTGTTGCCGTGATCATTGCTGCAGAAAGTGCGAGGGCGAAAAGATTTTTTGTTTTCATTGTTTTTCTTCCTTTCGGATAATTAGTTTTTCGGGCATAAGCCTTAGTTTACATACAGATCGAATGCTGATACAGCTGCATTCAGGGGAGTCTGGTTCTCATCGAGCAGAACGCACTGATAATATACCTCTGCTCTGTATTCTCCCTTCGGGATTGTACGGTCTAGGGGTATTTCGTCAAGACCCTGACCGGGCTTCAGCAGAGGGGATCTGTACAGAACAGTCCCATCCTCAAGCTGCACCGTTGCTATAAAACCGACGCTGTTTTCCTTCGGGTTTCCGACGCGAATCGCGAGGCTCGTATCACCCTCGTTCATATACGCCGCAGAGTATCCGGGGATCCTCGTTCCGCTCTGGGACGGAGATCCGTCGGAAACCTTACTGACATCATCATCCCAGCCGTCGATTATTTTCCCGACGACGCCCTGAGCCTTTTCTTCGTCAGGCTTTTCGGGCGCCGACATTTTATTTACCGCATAACCTGCAAGACATCCTATAATGATCGATGCGATAAGCACCAGCACCGCCATTACGGGTGTATTGCTTTTTGCTTCATTACTCACGGGTCCTTCTTCTCCTTGTAAAAGCGATGACAGCTGCGCTGAATATTACAGCTGCAAATGCCGCAGCAGCTGCAGGACTGTCTCCTGTGGGAACAGGATTGTTACCGCTGTCGTTGTTTCCGTTGTCTGCACTTGATGAAGTGGTCTTTACGACTGCGAAGGAAACGGGAGCTGCAGCCTGGAAGGAAGCTATTCCTTCCTTGATCTCAGGCTCGATAATCTGTACGCTTCCGTCAGAGGAAAGCACTGCGATGGAAACATCGTCGCTGCTGACAGGCACGGAGACAGTCACACCCGAGCACCAGAATTCTGCAGGAATGTATACGCCGTTGCCGTCGTCGCAGGATACTCCGTAAACGGCTGCTATTTCTAGATCAACAGAATCGTCAATAGCGGTGTATATCTCGTCGCTGCTTTCGAGGGGGCTGTAATATACATTAAGTGAAGCGTGCATAAGACCGCTTACCTCTATTCCGCTTGAAAGGGAGAGCGTCTTGTTCCGGAGGAAATTGCCGAGTATGATCGGGTACATTGAATTGAGATAGGTGCCGTTTATGATCTTCTGATCCCACTGTACGCTGTCATCCGTTACGCTGTTGAGCGTGGCTGCGAATGACGGCTCAAGCATCGAGGAATTGTTCAAGACTGTAACTTTTTCATCAGAGCTGACAGTCGAAGTGCTGCCGAATGCAGGGATACTGTTGATATTATTGCAGAATACATCGCTGATGTTTTCAGATGCGTTTGTCGCTGCTATCATAGCGAGAACGGAGGGATTCTGGGTGCTTGAGCTGCCCGTAGGCTTGCCGGAATTGTAGCAGCAGCTTATCGTTCCGCTGTTTCTGCAGGCAATACCGCCGCAGGCAAGAACGCTGAGGGAATCTCTTCCGATCGCGCCGTTATTTGCGCTGCCGTAGATAGTGCCGTTGTTTTCTGCTGCGATACCGCCGCCGTTTGCGCCGTCAACAAAGGCGCCGTTTCTTGTGCCGGTTATTGTTCCGTTGTTGACAGCTGCGATACCGCCGCTGTAATTACCCTTGACATATGAATTGTACTCGTCAAGGCGCAGCCTTTTGCCGTTCCTTCCGTAGATCTTTACTGAGGGATCCATATTGATGCCGCTGAGGCAGTGATCTATCGTGCCGTTATTGACCGCTGCTATACCGCCGGCATATTCGCTTTTTTTCGAGAAATCGCAGTCTATTACCGCAAGATCTTTGACTGTTCCGTTTTCTCCGATAACGCCGAACAGACCACCGAAGTCTTCGATATCAACATTAAGCCCGACAATGCCGTAGCCCCTGCCGTCGAAGGTTCCCTCAAACGGTGCATCCAGGGATCCGATAGAAACAGTCCACTTGCTGTCATCGGGAGCAAGGATGTTATTCTCGAGCCATACGTTTGCACTGCCGTAATTACGGTAATCGTTTTTTACGTTTTCGGCAAATTCCGCAAGCTCCTCGTAGGTGCGTATGCCAAGATCTCTGGCGACCGGCTCGGGAGCCGCGACCTTTTCAAAGGTCGGTATAACGAGGATGTTTTCTCCGAAGGGAGTATTATCTGCTGTCATACAAATGAAGGTGGTTGCGGATGCGTCCACATCCTTGTCATAGAAAACTGTTCCCGTATCCTGTCCTGTTACCTTAAGGTGTGTGGGATAATAATTTCCGCTGTATACGAATCTGCCGTTGACGGCGGTCATATACGAAGCGATCTGGATCGGATCTGTTGTATATTCATTGTTGTTGACATAATCCTTCAGCTCGATATATGCTTCAGGCTCGCCGCTGTCGTTGTATCTGAACTGTGTTGTATCCGGGGCCGCGGTGAAGCTGCTTTCCAATTCGCCCTGGATTGTGACGTTTTCTCCGGGCATCTGGAATTTTAGTATGAATATGCGCTTGTCGTCCTGTATAACATTATCGGCTGCTTTCTGGAAGGGTACGGGTTTACCCGAAGCGGTCGTTACCTTCAGATCGGTGAAGGTGTATCCCAGCTGTGTCCTTACATAGAAGTTGACGTATTCATACTGGGGATGTCTTGATGTCTCGACACGTTCTTCGGTATTGAAGGATGCTGCACCGTTTGTTATCTCGCCGATGGTCGCGATATAATTATATTTTGCCGAGTCTATCAGACTTCCTGTTATTGTGACATTACTGTCGGGCATCGTAAAGCTGTAGATATAGATGATATGTCTGTTGTCGGAGGGTGCATAGCCTATAAGCTCTGCGCCGCAGTCTTTTCCGCTGCTGTCCGTTGCGGACACATTCACACCGTCACTTGCATATGATGCCGTGACATAGAAGGTGACCTCCTCGCCCTCGCTGTATACTTTTTCCGTAACAGCGCTGCCCGTTTCAAAGGATGCGGTACAGTCTGTGAATTCGCCTATTGTCACATTTGTTTTTGTTTCTCCGAAGGTCGGGATAACGATCACGTTCTCGGTGAAGGCTTCCATGTTATCGTTCATACAGATGAAGGTTGTTGCGTCATTATCCTTATCTCTGTCGTAGTATACCTTACCAGTATCCAGACCGACGATCCTGATATGCATGGGATAGTGTTTATTGTCATAAACGAATCTGCCCTCGAGGGTGCTTGTGTATGTCGCAACTACGAAGGTGTCTGTTGTATAATTGTTGTTATCAGAATAATCCTTAAGCTCGATATACGCTGTCGGTTCACCGCTTTCATCATAACAGAATGCTGTGCTGTCAGCGGATACCTCATAGCCCTTTTCTGCACTTCCCGTGATGGTGATATCATGGTCTACCATCTGGAAGGAGATCGGGATCGTTTTGTTATTTCCCTCGTAGGTGGTATTGCCCGAGCGTGAGAAATTGATATTTCTTCCGCTTGTATCGGTTATTGACAGTGCAGAAATACAGTGATCCGCAGGAATGGTTATATACATTTCTGTCCAGAGATACTCTCCGATGACCTGGCTCTTTTCATCCTTTGTTCTGCTGAATGAAGCAGTACCGCCGGCGAAGGAGTCTATTGTTGCCGTATGGCTCTTGTTGCCGCCGAATTCTGCGCTTACTGTGATATCCTTGTCCGGCATGGTGAAGAATATCTCATAAACCTGGCGGCCGTTCTTCTGATAATAATCGCCCCATTCATATTTGACCGATATCTTTTGGTTTGTCCTTGCATCACGGAATTCGGGCATTGAGATCGTAGTGTAGTACTGATCGCCTGTGAAGTAGCAGTAAACAGTCTCGCCCTTCGTGCAGGTAGCTGATATAGCATTATCGTTATCCTTGGAGAACGAGCCTGTGCCATAAGTTACCGTTCCGACGGAAGCAGTTCTGAACTGAGGCGTTACAAGTGTGAAAACAGCATCGGAATAGGGCATCGGGTAGCTGAATACATAGTAGCCTTCGCTGTCTACTGTAAGATTATCAAAATCCGAAGCTTCCAGAAGAGTAACGGTGGAGGTATCATCCCCGTTGCGCTTAAGTGTAAGCTTTTCGGGGGAATAACCCGTACATTTCATTTTTATAGTGAGCATTTTGCCGGATTCGACCTGCATTTTTCCGCCGGCATTGATGGGGTTGCTTACGCCGTCTGCATAGATCCTGATCTCCGATATAACAGAGCCGAGAGTTTCAGCGTGAACATACTGTTTGTAGGTATTTGATTTGTTGGCAAGTAATACTGTGAATCTGTCGTTGATGTAGTTCTCGTCGCTTGAATCGAAGGCGGAGGTATCGACCTCGTCCTTCCCGTCGCTGTTATCGATCGCAACATTGCCCGAATATTCCTTCGAGCCGCTGAGAACCTTGTATTTTACATAGGCTGTTTTAAGTCCCCATTTTGAGCTGTTGTAGCGGCGCATAGGGGTAAGGACGTAATTGTTGCCGTCCTTTGTCGGCAGGAGACCACCGAGATAATTGTTTATCATATTGCCGTTTGCCTTGAAGGCGTTCGGTGCAAACAGCGGCTTTAAGGAAGAACAGTCATAAGCATCTGCGGTAGCAAAGGTGTTTACGCCGTCACTCATATCTTTGATAAGGTTGATATAGTCACAGGTAGGAGTATGCGTGTCCTTATAGCCCTTGAGGTCTATCTTGTTCTTGTAGTTTCTTACATTCAGTGCATCAGTATCCAGCTTATCGGAATCAAGGATATAGAACACCTTATTGCCGTACATTGAATGGGTCATAACGCGCTTGCACCAGATCGTCTCCTTGATGTGATCGGCTTTGCTGACATTGGTATTCTTTCTGATAGTCCAGTCATCGTCATAGGCCTTTGCCATATCGACTGCCTCATCCCAGAAATCGTGGCTCTTTTCATAATCCTGTATAGTCAGGGGAACGCTTACGACATCCTCGGGCTTCATATAGCTGTCAAGCGAAAGAGATACATTATTTGTCGTATCGACTGTGACCTTGCTGCTGAGCATATTGACAATGTACTGAGCAACGCAGTTATCGTCTGTCAGCATCAGGTCATAGAAGCTCTTCTGATAATTACTGTATGCCTGGTAAGCATCGCTTCCGACGCCGTAGCCCTCGGTATTTTCAAGGAACTGTCCCTGACGGTAGAGATACTCGTTGTACATCATTTCAACTATCATCAGATAAAGAAGCTGCTTTTCGGCCATATTATATACATAGGTATACTGCTGATGGCTGAAAGGATAAGCCATATATGCAAAATAAATGGATTTTGCCATAACGGAATTGGATTTATCCAGATTCTGAGCAAGCTGCTTTATCAGATGCTCATAGTTTTTGTTCATCTGATCGCCCGAGAACATGGTCTCCTCATGGCTTACGCCGAGCTGTGAATTTCCGTTGTACATTCCGTACATATCCTCGATCAGCTCGTCTCTTTCCTTTTCGAGCTCTTCCTTTGTTTTCTCTCCGCTGAGAGCATGGGCGATAAAGCTCTTGAAGGAATCGAAAGCTATTTCAGCTTTTGCGTTGTTGATGGGAGCCTGCACATCAGCGTCCCACTGAGTGCTGACTGCGGTTTTTGCTGTTTCGATGATATCCTTGGATACCATTGAATCGACAACTGACATGCTTGAGTCGATGTGATCGTCGATCTTTGCAAGCTCTTCAAGTATTTCCTCGCAAAGCTCCATAAGCTCCTCGATAGCGACCTCTTCGGCGCTCATCAGAGCCCATGATTCAACGATAGAAAAGGCCTTCTGCACATTGCCGTTGCCGGTCGACTCACCGAGGTAGTCCATGCCTATGCAGCATGCACGCATTCCGTCCTCGATAAGCTGGTCGATGACCTTTTCTTTGATAGGGTTAGCAGAAACACTGACGTTCCCGACTATCAGCATCGGTATGAGCATACAGATAGTCAGAATTATGCTGAGTCCCCTACGCAGAAATCGTTTTGTTTTTGAGTTCATAAAGAACCACTCCCCCTTAACAAGTATTCTAAAGTATATTGTAATAATAAATCCGAAAAAATGCAATAGATTTAGTATCAATAGTCATAATTTGCGCCGCGCCCGAAAAAAGTGCACCCTGAAAAACAAATTTTTAATAGCCCGGTCGCGCCGAAGGCACGGTTTGGCGGATGGGAAAGCGATAATGCAACAGCTCTTTTTCTTATGTGGGAAGTGCGCTGCAAGGTAGGCGCACCAGGTGGCACTTTCTTCGGGCGCACGGGTATTGCACTGCCTGAGTTTTCGTGGTAAAATCAAAGCAACAAAAACGAACCGAGGAAAAGCTATGATCAGAGAAATAAAGGAAACCGAGCTTGACGCACTGCTTGAACTGTATACGCATCTGCATGAATCGGGTATCCCCGAAAACACTGTCCAATTACGGCAAACATGGAAAACAATATGCGATGACGAAAATCATCACATCATCGTCTGTGAAACTGACGGAAGAATAGTCTCCTCATGCGTGTGCGTGATAATCCCGAATCTGACAAGGAATGTCCGTCCGTATGCCTTTGTCGAGAATGTTGTGACACATTCGGCATTCAGGGGCAGGGGATATGCTACTGCTTGTCTGGCTTATGCAAGGGAGCTCGCAGCCGCCGCGGGCTGCTATAAGATAATGCTGCTTACCGGGGCAAAAAGCGAAAGCACACTGAGCTTTTACAAAAATGCAGGATATAACTGCACTGATAAAACCGCTTTTATAATGTGGCTGTGATAGCTGCGGGGAGATCTTATGAGAATTATAAAATATGAAAAGAAATACCGTGACGATCTGATATTTATGGTGCTGGAAGCCAAAAACGCACTTGGCAGGGTCCCGACTCTGAATGACGATCTGCTTGATCTTGAGGGCTGTTATTTTGACAAGGGCGATATGTTCTGGATAGCATTGGATGATAGCGACAGGGTCATCGGTTCTGTGGGCTGCAATCTGCTTCCCGGCGGCGAAGCCGTTCTCCATCGTCTGTATATCAGGTCTGATCTTAAAAGACAGGGGATAGGGACAATGCTGCTGAAAACTGCCGAGAGCTTTGCAAAAGAAAACGGCAGGAAGGTAATGAAGATACACCTCGGCGAGAAGGTCACATATTATGAATCGAGGCACTTTTATCTGAAAAACGGATATGAGTTTATTGACGAAGACCATATGAAAAAGGAACTTTGAAATGCAGGAGAAAACTGACTGCAGTTACCGGCCTGATACTTTATAGAATGATAACTGAGACCGGAAGATAATATCGTGGCAGGAGGAACGGACAGTGTGGAAAAAAGCGGATGACGAGATCTACAAGCGCCTGTATTCAATGAAAAAAGAGGGCTTCTTCCCGGTCGTGGGATATCCGGCGCTTGTTTGTCTGATTTTTGTACTGATATATACAAGACTTGATATCTATTCAGACCCGTATTCCCCTGTGAATCTGATCATTGTTTTTTCTCTGACAGGACTTGTTCTGATCCTTTCGGTGCTGCAGATATGCTTTTCTGTCAGGGAAAGAAAGCTGCGTCGCCGTCTTGCGTCCGGCAATAATGCCGAATACGCAGGCGCAGAGCTTCTGCTGAAGTATGAGCATAACGGATCACGTTCTTCGGAAAGAACGTCGGGGAAGCTTTTCGGTGCGGCAGTACTTATAGACGGCAGAAAGCTTGATGTCGGCGCCACCGGGGACGTTTACGACCATGCAAAGCCCGGAGATACGGTGTATCTTGTTGATCTTATCGGTGAAAAAGCCAAAAATCCACGTACATGCATTGCAGTCACCAAGGCGGAGCTCGGGGAATAGCGGTCTGTGCCTTCGGCATGACCGGGCTGTTCTTATTTTGTTTTTTCAAAGAGGGTGTGAAATAATACGCGGCTCCTTCGTTATAACAGCGTGCGCCCGTAGGAAGTGCCCTTGGGGTGCGCCTACCCTGCGG
>CADCPT010000222.1 GCA_902803385.1 uncultured Ruminococcus sp. | reverse complement strand
GACTTGTAAAAGCTGCACATACCTTTGCAGAGCTTCTGCAGGAGGGCGCAATTAAAGAGAACATAGATACCCTGTTTATGGGATTTACAGAGGCAGAGGCTGTCAAGCTCTTTGCTAATACATATCTTGCATTGAGAGTTAGCTATTTCAACGAGCTTGATACTTACGCTGAGATGAAGGGCTTGGATACGCAGCAGATAATCAACGGTGTATGTCTTGACCCAAGAATCGGTAGTCATTACAACAATCCTTCGTTCGGTTACGGTGGTTACTGCCTGCCGAAGGATACAAAGCAGCTTTTGGCAAACTATCAGGACGTTCCACAGAATCTGATCGAAGCTATTGTTGAGAGCAACAGCACAAGGAAAGACTTTATTGCTGACCGTGTTCTGGAGAAGGCAGGCTACTATACAGAAAATTCAATGTGGAACGCTGATAAGGAGCGTCCGATCACAGTTGGTGTTTACAGACTGACGATGAAGAGCAACAGCGACAACTTCCGTCAAAGTTCTATTCAGGGTGTTATGAAGAGGCTGAAATCCAAGGGTGCTACTGTAATAATATATGAGCCGACGCTTGAGGACAGCGTTACGTTCTTTGGTTCTCTTGTTGTTAATGATATAGAAAAATTCAAGAATGGGTCTGACGCTATTATTGCGAACAGATATGACAGTGTTCTTGACGATGTAGTTGAGAAGGTTTATACGAGGGATTTGTTCAGAAGGGATTAAGCATCAATGAATTATATCATTTTCGGAGGTTCCGGATTTATCGGGACACATTTGATTCATCTGTTAAACGAAACAAAGAAAAAAGAAGATAAGATTTACGATCTGGATATTGTTATGCCTGGAGAAGAGGGCGTTGTTCCCGGAATTGTAGAAAAAAAATGACGGTGTCGAATATATCCGTCTGGATGTAAGAAAGCCTATTGACTTTGATTTCACTCACACCGAGAACGATATAATTTTTAATTTAGCTGCGGTTCACCGCACTTCCGGACATCTGGATAATGAGTATTTTGAAACAAATATCAGAGGTGCTGAAAATGTAACCGCATTTGCTGAAAAGTATAACATACATAAGATTTTGTTTACTAGCTCTATTGCTCCCTATGGTGCTGCAGAGGAACTTAAAACCGAGGAAACACTTCCCACTCCTAATACTCCTTACGGTATCAGCAAATTTGTAGCAGAAAAGATACATGATAAATGGCAGATCGTAGATAAGGATAAGAGAGAGCTTACCATCGTTCGTCCCGGCATTGTTTATGGTAAGGGTGAACACGGAAACATGACTCGTCTTTATAAAGGTCAGAAGAAAAGATACTTCTTCTATGCAGGACGTAAAGATACCATAAAGGCTTGTATCTATGTTAAAGAACTGGTTCGTTTCTTTAAGTACAGGATGATAGATAATGACTTTGTTGGCGTTGATATTTATAACTGTACATTTGAACCGGCTTATAACATTCAGCAAATCTGTGAAACAATGCAGAAAGCTACAGATATGAAACGTCATATAATGCTTATTCCGTCATGGATTCTTATGCCTGCTGCTTATATCTTTGGTCCGATTGGCGGTAAAAAGCTTGGTATCCATCCGGCGAGAGTAAAGAAACTGATGGTGTCAACAAACATTTGCGGAAAAAAGCTTGCTGCGAGTGATTATAAGTTCCATTATTCGTTTGAGGATACTTTCAGAGATTGGTTTGAGGATTGTAATAGAGAAGGATTGTTCTGATGGAGGTATGTGCATGGATTTGAAATTTTCAGTTGTAACGGTTGTTTTCAACGCAGAAGATGTGATCGCAAAAACAATTGAATCCGTGCTTAATCAGTCATATGTACCGTATGAATATCTGATAATTGATGGTAAGTCAACCGACAAAACATTAGATATAGTCGATTCGTATAAAGATAATTTTGCTACTAAGCAAATAAACTATAGAATTATAAGCGAAAAAGACACAGGTATCTATAACGCAATGAACAAAGGCGTTAAAGCAGCAACAGGTGATTTTATCTCTTTTTTAAATGCTGGAGATTGGTATGAACTTGATGCGCTAAAAAAAGTCAACGCCTTTTATAATGAAGATAATTTTGATCTTACATACGGTGGACTGAATTATATTAATCCAAATGGAAGTATTACCGTAAAGATGTCAAAATATGATAAGTTTCCGATAACAAGCCGGCACTGGAATCATCCGAGTATGTTCCTGAAAAGAGAAATATATCAGAAATATGGTTTTGATGAGAGATTCCGGGCTTACGCCGATTTTCATCTTTATACAAAACTCAGAAAAACAGATGTCAAAATAAGGGTAATACCAGAGATTATTACAAATTTTCCTGCTGATGGTGTCAGTACAGATGTCAGGATGAAGAAAGTGTTTGCAAGAGCAAAAGAAAAGTATCGAATTTATCGTGACAACGGTTACAGCGTGATTTATTGGTTTGAATCCTATGGTTGGGAAATTATGAAATCTGTTTATTTCAGGATAAAGAGTTAAGGGAGTTTCAAGGTGAATAGTAACTGGTTCAAAATAGTTATGAAAATGACAAAGGTTAAATATGGACAGAATCTTCTTCTAAAAGGAATGCCGATTATTTTCAATCAAAAAGGTGCAACACTCACGATAGGAAATAACTGTATGATTTTTAGTTCATTTTTGTCTAATCTCGTTGGTTTGTATCAAAAGACTATTGTTGTTACAAGGTTACCCGGTGCTGAAATACATATTGGTAACAATGTCGGTATGTCCGGAGCAACTATTTATGCACGTAAAAGTATAACAATTGGAGATTATACACAAATCGGAGGCAATACAAAGATAATAGACAATGATTTCCATCCGATAGATGCTGAAGATCGTCTTAAAGATGACAAAGATAAAATTGCGGCAAAGCCAATAGTTATCGGAAAAAACTGTTTTATTGGTTGTAACAGTATTATTTTGAAAGGAACAGTTTTGGGTGATAATTGTGTTGTTGGTGCAGGAGCAGTTGTTAGTGGAAAGTTTGGCGATAATTGTGTGATTGCCGGGAATCCGGCGAGGGTGATAAAGACATTGAAAACATAAGGAAGTATTATGAAAAATATATCTTCTTTGTTGCTCAAGTCTCTCCTCTAATGCACGTTTTAAGCAAAGCAGCTAATTCCTTGAATTTTCATACCTTAATCTGGAAGCAGAAAGTTATAAGACCCTGGAAATAACGATGTAGCGAGATCGCTGATTATGTAATCAAATGCATATATAAAAAGTTTGGATATAAAGTATAGTTCGTTTGTTTTATATTTTCGAATCCGGATAGCAGACATAAGGAAAGGAAGAAGTCCGTATGATAGGAATTATTGGTTTTAATGACCTGCATCTTTTGCAGTTTTTAAATAAGTATACCAACATTCTGGATAAAAATGGTATTACGGATTATGAGGTCATTTTCTGGAATCGCTCCGCAGTCGATTATAAAAAAAGTTTTGAAGGTCAGGCAATCGCCTACGATGTTCCTTTGGATACCTATCTTCCATTTCATAAGAAAATATTTGCATTTATGGGTTATAAGCGATTTTTGAATAAAACAATCAAGTCCAGGAAATATGATAAGCTTATTATTCTGACAAGTCAGTCAGCTATACCGTTGTATAAACAATTGAATGGAAAATATAGAAACCGGTTTGTTTATGATTATCGTGATATCACAAAGGAAACTGAAAGTAAGATATATCGCAGAATGGTGCTGAATCTGATAAACGCTTCATATTGCACGATGATGTCATCTCTTGGCTTCCTGGAGGAGTTGGGGATTCCTCGTGATAATCATATAATTCTTGCACATAATACTCAGAAAATATGTAGTCATTCAGATTATTTTCCTTCTATCAGTTATGATTCTCCTATACGTATTACATTTTGGGGAATGGTCAGACAGCCAGAATTCAACTGTATGTTTTGTGATGCTTTTGGAAATGATGCTCGTTTTTCAATTACATATCATGGTGAAGGATTTTATAAGCATATACAGGAGTATTGTGAGGGAAAGGGCTATAAAAATATTTCTTTTACTGGAAGATATACAATGGATCAGATACCCTCTTTTGCTGAAAACACAGATATTATCCATTGTGTATATGAGTACAGGAATGATGTCAGAATGAAGACTGCACTGCAGGTTAAATTGTATGATGCAATCAAATATCGGAAGCCGTTGCTTCTGAATAAGGGTTCTTATGTATCTGAATATGTCAACAATGAAACGATTGCACTTAGTCTGGATGTTGAAGGGGAAAAAAACATAGCAGATGAAGTGTATAATTGGTTCTGCGGCTTACATTCGGATGCGCTGGATAAAAGTTTTGGTGTCTTAGAAAAAAAGGTCTATCAGGATGACATGATTTTTGAGAATAAGCTATATGAGTTTATTAAGGGGTAAAAATGAATAT
>CADCPT010000221.1 GCA_902803385.1 uncultured Ruminococcus sp. | reverse complement strand
GCATCGTCTGAAAACAGGCTCTAACAATACTGCCGGTTGGTGCGGCTGTACTTCCGGAAACAGCAGTTTCATTATAAGATATGTTCATTCACGCAGCGCTCTTTATCCCTTCTCATCTTGTTCTTCATTTGCGACTTCCTGCTCCGATTATATGAGCATACAGACTACGAGCCCGTTTTACCGTATTGCACCGGGTGAGACCGCAAGACATGTCGAAAACTGGATCATGCCCGAGGTACCGTTACCTCTTGTTGCAGGCGATGAAAAAGGACTTGATGATTTCATAAACTCTATATGAAATAACTTTAGACTCGGATGAAATGCGTTGAGGGTGCGCCTGCCCTGCGGCGCCGGCGTGCCGCCGGTGTTATTTCGCGCAGCCGCTCACTCCGCTCGCTCTGAATCGGCACCGTAAGCTTATTGCCGCGGCTGTGCATATTAAGATCGCTATTTTTCACGCACCATTGCTTTCGGATAACAGTGTTTTTTCAGGGGTGCCAGTCGCTTTGCGCCTGGCGCCCCTGAAAAAACGCCATAAAACGTGCGCTGCAAGGTAGGCGCACGTGGGTGGTTTCAGGGGCTGCGAATACTTTCACAGCCCCGAATGGATCTTCGAAAAAGGGCTGCATCCGGCAGCCCTTTAAAAGATTAATATAAAAACGAAAAGAACGGTATGTAGGGAGAAACGCATACTGCGATCGTTCCGCATATAACTCCGAGAACAGACCCTGCGATAACGTCAGTGGGGTAATGTACTAAAAGATATATCCTTGAAAAACCCATAAGCGTCGCATAGATCACGACCGGAACAAATATAGTAGGCAGCATAAACAGCATTACCATTGATACTGCAAAGCTTGATGCAGTGTGACCTGATGGGAAAGAGTAATGCGCAGGATGCTTGATAAGCAGATCCTTTCCGAATTCTTTGTTACAAGGCCGAACTCTTGCTACTATATGCTTGATAGTGATCTCCCCGGTAAGTCCGGTGATAAGCATTGCAAGTATCATCGTAATACCCGTAAGCCTTGTACGGTTGATTATCAACAGCGGAACAGACAGTGCAAACCATATATAACCGTAATTCCCGGTTGTTGTGATAATGACCATTAGCCTGTCAAGCACAGGTGTGTGCTTTTTGGCAAGACGGGAAAGTATTCTGTTGTCCCACGTCTGTATACGGTCAAACATGTCTTTCTCCTTCCTGTCACTCAGAATCAGATACAGACTAATTATATCATATTCTGTAACTTTTGGCAAGAATCCAAGCCTGGTATATTTTACAAATTGTTTTCTTCTCCGGCAGTGCTGTTCTGTTCATTCTGATCGGGAACAATGTTCCTTTTTCTTTTGCTGATCAGCAGAGATACCGCTGAAATCGCAAGCAGTATTCCGACAAACAGTATTGCAAAGGCAGGGTCAGTTCCGTGTTTTATTTCCTGTTCTTCGCTTTGTTTTGTTTTTTCCGTTTCGGGCTCACTGCTTTCTTCCTCGGGATAAACTGATCTTTCGACTTTTATTTTTGTGCTGAACAACGGAGCTGTCAGCGTTATTTCGGCAAGTTCAAAGTCATAATCGGTCAAACAGCCTTCCGGCAGGGAAGCTATCGTAAGAGCGTATAATCCGGGTTCGGTATTACGGAATACAGCCTTTCCCTTGCTGTCGCTTACAGCCTCACTCACTCCGTTGCTCAGAACAGCTCCCTCTACAGCCTTGCCGTTCTGGTCAGTTATGGTTGCTTCAATATAGCTTTCGGAAAGCGTAGACGCTGCGGCAGGTTCGGAAAGGTTATAGGCGTAATCTACGGCGCGGAAGAAGATGCGGTCGCATACGGTACGCTGAGCTGTTGTGCTTCCGGAATACGCTGTAAGCCTTGAAAGCTGATGATAGAGTCCGGTAATATCATATGTATAGTCAGCAGTTGTTTCATCTGAGGCAGCATTGACAAGTGTACAGCAGTCTTCGTTGATATAGTTCTGCTCGGCAAGCTTATCAAGCCTGTCGCCGTAGCTGTAACTGCCGTTCCCTGAGGCTGCGGTATAAAGTATAAATCCCTGTATTCCACCAACATCAGCCGCATGCATATCAAGATATATCCTTCCGTCTCTCAGATATGTTTTTGTTATCAGGGCAGACGGGGGAGTGTTGTCAACCGTGAAATCATAGGAAATGGTTGCCGGAGCTGCGCTTCCGCTTTTATCAGCTGCCGGTCTGGCACTTACCTTAAGCTTGTAATCTCCTTCTTTCAGTTCGGCAAACGTGTTTTTAAGATCGTCTGAATTAAAGCTTTTCAGAAGCTCAAGATAAGGTTCTCCCGAGCTGTCAGTAAACGGTGAACAGGAACCAATATCCTTGCCGTATATTGTTTCATCCTTGCTGTCATATATTTCGATCGTATAATCAACGGCATTTCTGAGAAGATAGAAATCCGGAATAATAAAGCTGACTTCAGCTGTCTGACTGTCTGTGTAGTTTCTGACTGTATCACGTCCTATGGTTATTCTGTCTTTGCTTGCTGCACCGGTCGTCATATTAACGCCGAGAGCACAGCCGGGATATGAGCCTCCGTCTGCTGCTGCAGCGAAAACCGAGCATTTTCCGAGAGCTGCCGGGCTTTCGTCGTATATGGATGAATCGAACATTTCCGACGATGACAGATCGCCGCAGAAACCCATTACGGGAATATGTATTTCTTTTGAGGAGCTGCTTTTAAGGAAAATAAAGCCGTCGATATAAAAACCGTTTTCTGCTTTATCCGAAAGCTCCTCAAGGGCACCTTCACTCAGCTCTATGCTGACTTTTATATCCGCACTTTTGCCCGGAGACAGTTTTATGCTGTCAACAGTTTTTTCTCCGTAGGTGAAAACAGTCCGGGTATCCTTATTTATTGATGTTGGTTTCAATTCATTTATAAATATTCCGTTTTCACGGGAAAGCTTATCAGTGGTAAGCAACGATGAAAAAGATAGTTTTTCTTCAGCATCCCCGTAATTATGGATCGTAATGGTGAATTCATATTTACCGTCAGGATCAGCACCCATGCTTACGGATGGTTTATCTCCGCAAGTAACTGTCATTGTTGCATCCATAGCCGAAGAAATATTCAGCTTGCCCGAGCCCTGAAGTCTCGGAGATGAGTATAGGGATCCTGATCTGCAAAGATCGGCATTGTTCATCAGCATTGCTTTAATGATCCCGGATACATCAGACGGTCTGCTGCTGCCGGCAAGCTTTGAAGCAGTGCTTTTCAGAACAGCTGCAGCTGCTGCTGTTTCGGCGGATGAAGCGGATGTTCCGCTGAAATAAGTATCTTCTCCGTTAAGTGAAGCAAAAATATCTGTTCCTGCTGCAAGCAGATCAGGCTTCAGCGTCAGATCCGGTGATGCGCCGTAAGAAGAAAAGTCAGACGGTGCAAGCGGAAGCTTCGCATTCTCTGCAACCGGCCCGTTAAAGCTTATACTTCCCGTAGGATTCTCTTCAAAATATGAAAGCATAGAAGCCGGAACAACAGCAGTAAACAAATTGCTTTCTCCGGTCACAACCGGAACATCATCGCCGACTATAACAAGCCCGACTGCAGTTGTTGAGGAAACATATTCAACGATTTTGCTGATATCATTTTCCTCAGGAGCTGCAATTGCAACCTTGCCTTTAAGGCTTATCGTTTCGTTTTCGCTGCTTGCCTCGCCGCCTGAAATGAAAACATAGTTTCCGCCCGGATAGCTATCGAAGCTTTTTCCGAAGGACTCTTTCATTTCGCTGAATTCAGTCATGGTTTTACCGAAAACGAGATATTCCTTTATATCACAGCTGCTGTTGAATGATCCGGAGGCTGTAACACAGCTGAGTGAAGACGGATAGGATACTGTTCCGTAATCTGTAAGTGTGGCGGCAAATCCCGGTCCGTTTGAAAGCGTACCGTCATTTCCGGCAGCGGCAAATACCATAACTCCGCACATTTCAAGCTTTTCAAAAACGGGAGTGAATATCTCGGCGTTGTTGTTTATGCCTGATGAGCCCATGCTTATATTTAGTATATCAGGGGAAAGCTTTGCAGCATCGTCAAGTGCAGCAAGAAGAACATCGTCAGAGGATGTGCGGCTTCCGTTTTTGCATACCTTCATAAGTGCAAGGCAGCTTGCCTGGGCGATACCTGCCGTGTTATCTGTTCCGCCCGATGCCATCAATGAGGCTACAAGAGTACCATGAGAGGACTGTTTGTTTTTTGTATCGTTGTCTCTTTCGGCATAGTCGTAGGAATACAGTACTCTGCCGGAAGCTGCGGCCAAAGCGTTGACAGAGCAGAAAGACAGCTTGGCGTCAAGCTGTGAAATGCTGTTCGCTTTTTCTGTTATTTCAGGCGAGCTGCCGGAAAAATCAGCGGCGAGTATGTCAAACCCATCGTCAATTACAGCAATAAGAGTTCCTTTTCCGTTTTCTTTATCTGATTTGAGTCCGATGTCGGTTGATCTGGCAGCATGCGGATCCGGCTGAGTATCGACGCTTTCGTCTTTTTGAGAAATGACAGTATTTTCTGTATCAGCGATCGAAGCGCTTTTTTCAGTTACAAGGCAAACGCTTTCAACACCGTTTATTTTCTGAAGCTTAGGGAGTACGCTGTAAGGTGCACGAACACTGAAGCCATTGAATAAAGCCGTATATGTATAACAGCCTTCAAAATCTGACGACGCTATTATCCTGCGGATCCCTGCCTTTACAACGGCCTGATTCTTTTTTTGCTGATCTATGTATTCTCTGCTGTCGGAAGAAAGAATGAAATCCTTAAGAGAGGAGTATTTTTTTCCGAAGGACAGCATTGATGTTGTAAGGTCATCTCCGCTGACCTTTACGATAAAGGTGACGGTCTCATCGCTTTTCGGAGTTGTTATTTCCGGCGCGGAGGATTCGGGTTTGCTGTCATCAGCTATTACATGTGAGGATTTTCCGATGCCATCGGGTACGTTATCAATATTCCTGCTTCCGT
>CADCPT010000220.1 GCA_902803385.1 uncultured Ruminococcus sp. | reverse complement strand
GTAAAAGGCGAACCTCTGATTATAACTACAGCTCAGAACTACCCGGAAGGAACTGAGCTGATACATAAAGCCGAAGTCGCTGACGGTGAAAAAGTCGCTACCGATACAGAGTCAGACGCCGTAAAAGGCGAACCACTGAATATAACTACAGCTCAGGGCTATCCGGAAGGAACTGAGCTGATACATAAAGCCGAGGTCGCTGACGGTGAAAAGAATGCACGGCCTTCAAGGCATGATGCTGCATACGGATCGGCGGTAAAAAAACTGTCAGATCGTATCGAAAGCATTATGAGGATGAATTCCTTCGTATCACAGGGCACGGCATATTTCACAAACGTTGCACAAAGATACGGCGGTTCTTCGCATATCGGTGCCTCACTTCTCAGGAAGGCAGTCGAAAGGGCTGCGGGCAGCTCGGAAAACGGTGTACTGCTAAGGGCTCTTATGATGCTGAATGACAATAATGATCCTGAGCGTGTACTGTCTTCTCAGGCAGTTTCGGGTATTTTGCGGGATGCCGCTGATGTCCGGAATGATCATGATCGCACAGAGCTGCTTACACTGACGGTCAGAAGGTTGACATCAGGCGGCGGTGATAATGAAGTGCAGAGCCTGACTGATGACGAAACAGGATTATTAGAGCTTCTGAAAAAAAGCAGCGGTATTTCAGCAGATCTTTATAATTATTCAGCTGAAAATGAAAGCGCACTTGCAAGAGAGCTTGTTCTGTTTTATCGTAAAAGTGCGGGTCAGACGGGTTTTGAAAACGCCGTAAGATTCATCGGACAGGCTCAGGAAAGGTCTGACAAAAAAAGAGGGATGTACTCTTTCAGAAACATTTCGCTCCTTCATCCTATGATGAAAAACAAAAATGATAATAACGGAGCTGCACCGGAGTCTTATGGATATCCGGGGTATTCCCTGATAAATGCCAACGGTCAGAGGGGCGGTCCCGCCCTACAGTCCGATGCTGTCATTCCCGGACAAAACGATACTCAGTATCCGGATACGGCTGCTGTCCTGAGCTTTTCAGGACGCAGGACTCCTTCAATGAACAGGGGAGATATAATAGACTCTTCCGTACAGAGAACAAAGGTCGTTCCCAAGGACGAGCTTATAAGCCGTTTCGGTAATCTTATTGACGGAGCCGACCCCAATAAACCTGCCGTTTCCGTCAGCCCGACAAGAACGACATCATCAGGAGCACTTACCGAGCTTTCTGCAAGGATAACAAAAATGGACGAGCAGACTAAGCTCAATACAAAGCAGCTCAATGAGATCGCAAAAAAACAAAGAGAGTTTGAGGCTGTGACTCTTAAGACATCAGATGTTCAGCAGCTTTCAGCCGAAGTGCTCAGTAAGCTGAAATCGCAGCTAAGATTTGATAAATCCAGATATTCATAAAGCTTAAAAAACACTAAGTGTCAGAAAAGAGGGATAATTATGGGAATAACATCAGCACTTTCTCAGGCGGCAGTAAAGGCTGCCGGGAAGATAATAGGCACAAAGGCAATGATAATAGTCGAGGGCTCTGAGGCAAACCCCATAACAGTACAGTTCAATCCCTCGGAATACAGTATAAAAGACAGCTCTCAGTATTCACAGCGTACAAGGCGCAAGGAAGATGAGCCTGTTGTAAACTACAACGGTAATAACCTTTCTACGCTGAACGTCAAGCTGTATTTCAATGATGATTCATTTTCATCGGCAGGGAGCATCGTGAAATCCGTAACGAGCCTTTTTACAGATTCGGGACAGGATATGACAAAAACAATCAATAAGCTGTCATCTCTGACAAGGATAGACGGTGATAACCATAAGCCGCCAGGATGTATTTTTGTATGGGGGTCACTGCAGTTTTCGGGCTATGCAGAAAGCGTCGGAGTGACCTACACAATGTTTGATAAATCCGGAAAGCCGCTCAGGGCAGAGGTCGATCTTACGCTCAGAGGCTTTAACGGCGGAGCAAGCGAAATGCTCAGTCCTCTTCTGTCTCCCGACAGAACAAAAGCAAGGACGATGACTGAGGACAACAACATCTGGAATATCGCTGAAAAGGAATACGGCGATGTCAGGGAATGGCGTCGTATTGCAGAGGCGAACGATATAATGAATCCACTTGATATCCCGGTAGGAACGGTGCTGAAGGTGCCGTCTATAAATGACGGGAAATGATCGATATCAGTAAAGTCTAAAGGCGGTGAGAAAATGGCTGATCTGATGTCTGCTACCACAGACAGCTCTAAGCTGAGAAATAAATACGGAAACTATGTTGTGCCCGCAATGAAGATAAAATCATCCGGTTCCGAGCTTGTATCGACTCTCAATCTTACCGTGGTGGAGATGAATGTCACTCTCTCGCTGGAATCTGCAGGAATGGTGCTGATAAAGATAGGCGACTGTTATGATGTAAAAAGTCACAGCATCACAAGCAAGATAAAAAACGCCTTTAAGCTTGGTACGATAATGACCGTGGAGCTTGGCTATCTCTCAGATACAACACCGATCTTCAAGGGATATGTAGCCGGTCTCGGAGTTGAATTTGACGACATCCCGATGCTTGTGGTAAAGCTTCTTGATGTGAGAAAGCTAATGATGACAAGCGGTGTGAAGCGCCTGCTCTATGAGGATAAGAATTATTCCGATATTTTCAAGAAGCTTATGGGAAACTATTCAAAGCTTTGTTCGGTCGAATGTGACGCGACATCGGATAACCTTACCTCTCCGGTATCTCAGAGTACTAATGACTATAATTTTGTTAAAAACGAACTTATTGCAAAGGGCAAATCAGACAGGGAATTCTTTGTTCTGATGGATAAGGCATATTTCAGAACACCCGCAAAGAATAAAACACCGATAATGTCGGTCGAGCTTGGCAAAGAGCTTCTCAAGTTTTCTATGATGGCGGATTATCTCGATACGGAAATAAACGTTATCGGATACGACCCCGTAAAATGCCAGAATGTGAATGTTAAAGTCAAGGCAAAAACACCTGAGAAGTATTCTCCCGTTATTACTCCCACACCTGCCCAGTTTTTTATCGATGCTGATGCCGACAGTGAGGCAAAGGCAAAAACAAGGGCGCAGGCAATAGCAAATGCAGAAGAAAGGAAAAGCTGTTTTGCGGAGGGTGAGCTTATAGGGTTGCCGGAGATTGTTCCGGGAAGATATCTTCAGATCAAGGATCTTGACGAAATGGCGGATAAGAAATACTATATTTCCGAGGTCTGCCACCGCTTTACAGAATCGAGCTTCTCTACCGTATTTGAATCGAAAGGTTGGTTATAAATGGGTCTGTTTGAGGATCTTTCAGCGGCGCCGTCGGGCTTTTCGGACGGCTGCATAAGCGGTATCGTTACCGGTACGGTCAAGGAAAACTATAACAAGGATCATCCGGGAAAGGTGAGAGTTGAGCTTTTCCTCGGAGAAAACGGCAAAAACGTCACAGGCTGGATTCCTGTGATGAGCGGATATGCCGGAGCCGATCACGGTATCTATACTCTTCCCGAAGTCGGTTCGGAGGTCGTAGTGGCTTTTCAGCTCGGTGACAGGAACAGACCAATAGTCCTCGGCAGTTTATGGAGCGATAAAAACAAGCTCCCGAAGAACGCCGCTACCGAAAAGAATATGTCAAAGGTATTCGTCACAAAGGGCGGCAATGAGATCACGATAGACGATACACAGGATAAGCAGAAGATCACCCTTAAAACCAAAAAAGGCAAGGGGTTTGAGTTTGATGAGGAGAAGGATAAGATAATCCTTCACGATAAGGACAGCAAAAACAGCGTGACCATCGATTCAAAAAGCGGAGAGGTCACAATAACTGCAGACAAGAAGCTTATAATCAAGGTCGGGGGAAGTCAGGCGGCGCTCTTTGACGGCAGCGGAAAAAAGATCAGTCTCAAAAGCGCAACGGTCGAACTGAAGGCAGATAAAGATGCTACCGTTAAGGGTCAGAACGTAAAGATAGACGGCACCTCGATGAAGGTCAACGGCGCAAGCTCGCTGCAGCTTTCGTCAAGCGGTTCGACACAGGTGAAAGGTACAATAGTCAAGATAAACTGAGGAGGAAACAAAGATGGACGGACAGAGCAGCAAAAGCTTTCTCGGAACGGGCTTTAAATTTCCTGTTCAGGTGGACAGCGTTACCGGCAGGGTACGCACATCATCCAATGAAGAGGATATCGAGGAGTCGATAAGGATAATTCTCGGCACTCAGCCCGGAGAACGCCCTATGTCGCCGCATTTCGGATGCAACATAAATTCGTTTGTTTTCGGTACATCGGATTACACCTCTGTTCAGATGATGAAACGTGAGGTCGAAAATTCACTTGTGATGTGGGAACCGAGGATCAAGGATATAAATGCCGAGGTGGTACAGTCCCCGGATGACGACGGTGTGCTGCTTATTGAGGTCAGTTATGTGGTGCGTTCAACAAACAACCCCTTCAACCTTGTTTATCCCTTCTATATAAGCGAGGGCTATAACGAGAGAGCAATGATAGAGTAAAGCGTCCTGCGGAATTTCGGCAGTATTTACGGAAAGGAATTGATGAAACGTGGTGAAAACAGACCTCCGCACCAAAAAGGATATACAGGAAATTCTTTGCAAAAGGGCTGCAAGCTATACACCCGAATGGAATATGGATCTTTTGCGTCCGGATATAGCAGCGGCTCTTGCAATTGCCTGTGCGGAGATGTTCGAGGGTACGGTAAAGAAGATAAACGGGCTTCCGCTCAAAAATGAGATAGCTTTCTATAATCTTATAAATGCCTGTCTCAGGCCGGCTTCGCCCTCAGAGGGTTATGTCAGCTTTCATCTTTCCACAGACGATGCAGAGCCTGTAGAAGTTCCGAAGGGCACTGTGCTTACATCTTTTTCGGGAGATGATGAGCCTATACATTTTGAGACGCTTGACGATGTTTTAGTGTCTTCATCAAAGATAGTAAAGAGCTTCTGTATCGACGACAGCAGCGATCATATCGGTCAGTATGAGGATATAGTCAATGAAATGACGCGTCTTTTCAGCTTGCCTGAGGAGAACCTTCAGTCACATACTCTGACGCTCTCCCATCCTTATGCTTTTCACATATCGAGCAAGGGAGAAATGAGGCTGAGCTTTTTCCATCAGGGCGGAGTTCCTGTGCTCAGTGATGCGGTAAGGGCTCTGGCAGACAGCAGTGTGGCGGATATAGAATACTATACGCCGAAACAGGGCTATGTGCCAATAAAGAATATACAGTATAAAAACGGTGAGCTTGTGCTTATCAAGAGCGAAAAGATGCCTCCGATAGAAATGGATGAGGACGGCAATGTATTCAGGTTTACGGTGAAGGATCTCTCTTCACTAAGGGATCTCAGCTTTTCGTATATGAATGTGAAGCCTTCGGGCAGCCTTGTTGCCCCCGACAGTATCACAGACGGAATAACAGAGCTTGAGATCAATTCATTCTTCCCGTTCGGAGAGCGTTTTCAGATATTCAATGAGATATATATCGGCTGTAATGAGGTACTTGATAAGAGAGGCGCCGCTGTGAATATCAGCTTTGATATGAATATCATCCAGGTGCCGATAGAAAACCAGCTTGACGATGACGGGATAAAATGGAAGTGGATCGCCAATAAGAGTGATTTTAAGGAAAGAACAGCCTATAAGATAACCATAACACAGGTCATATGGGAGTATTACAACGGCTACGGCTGGAGCAGGTTATTCCCCGATGATTCCTACAGTGATATTTTTCACTATAATGAGGGTGTTACGAGCAGTTTCAAGACTATGAGCTTTGTATGCCCAGAGGATATGAGCCAGGTATTTGTAGGGGCAAAGGAGGATTATTATATCCGGGCAAGAGTGCTTAAGGCCGATAACCTCTACAAGCTCAAGGGCTTCTATATGTCGCCGCTCATCAGAAACCTCTCGTTTGATTATCACTATGATAACGACGGATGCAGGATAGAGCAGATGAATGCCGTGAACTGCCTTGAAGAGATAAGCTACTCCGAAAGGGATGAAGCCTCCGGCAAGGAATTCATTCCCTTCTATAGTACGGGAGATTCCGGCAGAACAGTTTATCTCGGCTTTTCCTCGCCGCTTGAAAACGGACCGCTTTGTACACTATGGGATATAGCTGAGGATCCCCTTGCGGTAAAGCCGGAGCTTTTCTGGGAGTATTATTCGGACAGGGGCTGGAAGCATCTTAATCTTGTGGACGAAACAAACGGCTTCACTACAGTCGGTCTTACAATATTTCTTGATAATCACGGATTTATGAGGAAAAAGCTATTCGGAGAGGAGCTGTACTGGGTCAGGATAACTGATGTCAAAGGGACTTACAGGGCTGATGCATCCGCTTGTCCGGTAATAAGAAATATCAGCCTGAATTCCGTAATGACAAGAAATGTTGACAGTCACAGGGAAGACAGATTCGCAATGAACGTATATACCGAAGACAGAGAGTTCAGTCTTTCCGCTTCGGGAATACTTGATATATCGGTTTATGTAAACGAATACCTAACGATCTTTGATGAAGAGGTCCTGGCTCTCGAAAAGGAAGGGCGGATCAGGAAGGTCACTGACAGCTCCGGAATGGTCACGGAGCTGTGGGTAAGGTGGGATGAGGTGAATACCTTCATAACGGAAGGACCCCGTTCACGCAGCTATACTGTTGACCGGAGCAAAGGCACCATAAAATTTGGAAACGGCAGAAAAGGAAGGATACCGTCTGCCTCCGATGAGGACAATATAATTGTTTATTACACTACCGGAGGAGGAGCAAGAACAAATGTCAGCGCGGATGCTGTCAGCGGAATGGAACGTTCCATCGGTCTTGTTTCGGCGGTCAGCAACCCCAAAAGCTTTTACGGAGGCTCTGATACCGAGACAGTCTTTGAGGCTCTCAAAAGAAGCTCGGTCATGCTCAGGACTCAGGGAAGGGCTATCACGTCAAGAGACTTTGAGGAGCTTGCTCTTTGTTCATCAAACTGCATAGAAAAGGTAAGATGTTTCAGCGGAAGGAGCTTGACAGGAAGCGTTGAAAGGGGCGCTGTTACTCTTGTGGTGCTGAAAAGCCCTGACTGTGATTTCAGCATACTGAGAAACGAAATAAAAAGCTATATGCTTCCGAGAATGTCGGGAGCTCTGTCAAATGAGGATTCCTTTTTTGTAACAGAACCGTCGTTTATCAGGATGAATATAAAAACAGAGCTTGTTGCAAGAAGTCTTGACAGTATTTTTGAGCTGAAAAGAACGGTCGACAGATGCATAAGGGAGCATATAAGCTCTTATTCCGGAACAAAGGGCAATAATGAATGGATGCTCGGAAGGATACCCAATGAGCATCAGATAAGAAGCGCAATGCTTCGCATAGAAAACATAGATTATATCAAGAGTATAAAGATCACCACTTATGTTTATGCCTCCGGCGGTCTTAAGGAGATAGACTCTGAAGGCATAAGCGAGCTTGCTTATATCCTGCCGGTATGCGGAGATAACGATATAAGCATAACATTGAGATAAAAACAATAAACGATCCGATCAGCAAGGAAGTGAAATGGATGCTGCCCGATATTGATCTTGACAGCGAAAGCTTTGACGATATAATGGAAAACGCCAAAAACAGAATAGTCAGCACATACCCGGAATGGACTGATCTCAATTACCATGATCCCGGAGTCACTATGCTTGAAATGTTCGCATGGTTCAAGGAGATACAGCAGTATTATCTCAACAGGATAGGACCTGAGAATATCGCAAAGTTCTTCAAGCTTCTCGGTATAAACAGACAGACAAAAAAGCCGTCATCAACACAGGTAAGGATCACCTATAACGAGGATATTATTGCAGCAGTCGGAACAAGGCTGTATGCAGGGGAGATATGCTTTGAGGCAGATGAGAGAACGTACATATCCTCTGCGAAGATAATATGCACCATCAGTATCAACGGCGACGAAGAAAAAGTGGTTGACCAGTCTTCTCTTGCCTTCGGCGGCAACCTCAGGATAATGCCGTTCCCTTCGGGCTGTTCGGGAGAGTTCTACATCGGCTTCGACAAACCTCTGAAAGAGGACGAGCAGCACAGGATGTATTTTGAGATAAGCGATAACGATCCTGTAAAAAGGAACCCCATTACAAGCCCTGAAGATTTTATTCCGCTTGCGAGTATGGAGGCCGAATACTTTGACGGAAATACCTGGGTGAAGATGGAATGTATCGATGATACCCACTCCTTCCTTACCTCAGGCATCATAACGATGAAGCCCGGAAGCGTTCACTGCGAGTCAGTGGTAGGCGGTATCAAAGCCTATTTCATACGATTCAGGCTCACAGAAGGTGAATACGATACCATTCCTGTCATACACAGCCTAGAATTCAGGCTGCTTCCGGTGACACAGAGAAAAACACTTGCTGAATACTTTGATATTCCGGTTTCAGACAATCTCAGTCTTTTTACGGAGCTGTCCGTCACAGGTACAACGAGGGTCTTCCTTCAGGGCGACGACGGTCTTTTCACACCTGTTCCGAGTTTTGAAAAAAGGATCAGGGAAAGCGGTGAAGCTATCGTATCGGTTCCTGAAACTCAGGGTGCAGTATCGGTAAGGATGGTAAATCTTGCGCAGGAGTTTGTTGCAGACAGCGTTGTCGGTGTCGGTCTCGGACTGCCGTTCCAGCAATACGAGCTTGGCAGTGATAAACTCGAATATGAAAGCTTTGCCATAATGACAGAGCTTCCTGCAAGCGGCGGAAAGCTTGTACAATGGAAGAAGGTAAAGGATTTTTCAACTGCAAAAGCCGATGATTTTGTATATATACTCGACACAAACAAAGGCATTATCAGATTCGGAGACTGTATACGCGGTATGGCTCCTGAGGGAAGGATATTTATTATCGGTTACTCTGAAACACTGGGTGCCGACGGTAATGTATCTGTCCGTAAGATCGACCGCATGGGAGGTATCGACGACGACAGTATCATAATATCCAATCTTCGCCGCTCGTACGGAGGAATGAATGAAGAAAGCTTTGAAAGCTGCTGTCTCAGAGCTCATTTGCTGCTTCGTTCTACCGAGACTCTTGTTACGGATGAGGATATCGAAAGCTTCATAACAGGAGTGCAGGGATTAAAGATCGAAAAATGTCAGATGATAAATGATAAAGGATCGGTACAGGATCCGGTCAGATCTGTTATAGTCAAGCCCTGGTCACCGGACGGCAAGGGCGTTCCGAGTGAGAGCTATAAACGCAACATCCTTACGGCTCTTGAAAAGAAACGTATGCTCGGAACAGGTTTCCGTATAATCAGCCCGAAGTATTCAGGAGTAAGGGTGTTTCTGGCTGTCAGTGTGGAGAGATCCGC
>CADCPT010000219.1 GCA_902803385.1 uncultured Ruminococcus sp. | reverse complement strand
CCCCCCCGGTGCGCCTACCTTGCGGCGCCGGCGTGCCGCCGGTGTCAATTCGCGCTCTCGCTCACTTCGTTCGCTCTGAATTATCACCCGAAATCTCATTGCCGCGCCATCACCCCCTGAAAAAACAAATTTTAATAGCCCGGTCGTTGCGCAGCAGCGGTCGGGCGGACGGGGCAATGTTAATGCGGCAGCCCCTTTATTATCATTGATGGTAAGTCTTGTCAGTCATCCTCATGAATATGATAAAGCTTGTATCTTGATTTTCCGTTGCGCTTTACATAGTAAAGCATCTGGTCGGCCTGGTTGAGCGCCGTTTCAAGCGCCGCCTTTGATCCTCCATGGAAGGACGATATACCGATCGAACAGGAGATCTTCTTATCATCGGGGATCCGGATCTCACGGTCGAGCCTTGCGCCTATCTGGTCTACAAAGCCGTCCTTGATCTCGTCATATATCTGCTTTGCGAGCTTCTCCGCATCACGCTCATCCTGATCGAAAAGAAGTATTATGAATTCGTCTCCGCCGTAGCGGACGGCAATGCCCTTGTCCTTGGTCATCCTTTTGAACATATTGGCAAAGGCAACAAGAACAAGGTCTCCTATATCATGACCGAAGGTATCGTTGTAATACTTGAAATTATCCAGGTCAAGATAAAGAATGACATTTATCCTGCTTTCGTCCTGCCTGCATATCATTTCCGCACGTTTGCTGAAGCCGTTTCTGTTGGTGATGCCTGTCAGATGGTCTGTGATGGCCGACTGCTCCAGCCTGTGATTCATGTTTTCGATCATAATGCGGTTGTCTATCCTTCGCATCATTTCGCAGAACTGGCTGAATGCGAATTTCAGGATCATCAGATCCTCTTCGTTCATAAGGAAACGTCTGCCGATAGACCTGGGCTTTATCTTGATATAGGCAAGGAATACGGTTTCGGTGCCGGAACTTTCCATTATCGGAATACCTATCATCGTCATGATATGCTCTTCGTTGAAGGGCTTCATCACCGGCTGGAACTGTGTGAAATTCTTGTCGGTACGGTTGGTAAGGAAGGCCTGTCTGTATTCCTTGAAGAAGCTGAAGATCCTTTCTGCGTCTTCATCTGAGATGTCATCGCTTTCTTTATGCTTTATAACGCTCTGAACGCCGTCCTTGCGGCGCAGGATAACGATATCATCCATAGTATAGCTGTTTTTAAGAACAGCGGAGGTATTCATGAACAGATCCTCAACGGTCAGGTTTTCGCGGCTTATCGCTTCCTGAAGCACCGTAAGGAACTTAATGTCGTTTTCTCTCTTTGAAAGCTTGTTCTGCGTGCCTGCCTGCCTTGACAGCTGAAGTATGCGCTTGACGGGCAGCTCGGTCTTTTCTGCAAGGATAGGTTCGGGATCCCGTTTTTTGTTTTCAAGGAAATACTGAAGCTTCTTCTTATGGCGGGGAAGCCCTTCTCTTTCACAGAATTCGATGCCCTCGAGAAGAGCGTCCTCGGCTTCCTTCTGCCTGTCCTTTTTGAGATAGAGCGAAGCAAGCTCCTGGGCAAGTATCGGCATTGTGAAGAATACTGCGCCGGAAGCTGTTTCCATATATTTCTTTACGCTTTCAAGCTCTATGCGGCAAAGCTCATACTGATTCTCGTAATTATACAGCATGCCTTTTACAAGGTGATAAAGCAGAAGATCCTCATCCCATGAGCCCTGGTGCGTTTTTTGCAGCACCATCAGCATATGCTCGGCTATTATCTCTATTTTGCTGAGGTAATAGTAGCTGTTGTAGTATTCGCTCTGATAATAGCAGCTTATTGCGATAAGGCTGTAAAGCTTTGTCGTGCTGCAGGCACGGATGGTGGTAAAGCCCATTTCCTTGAGCATTTTGAGTATGAGGTCGATCACCTCTATGGTATTCTGGTATGCCTCTGCAACAAAATAGTTCATTGCAAGATTATAAAGCGAATTGAGAACATCATCCGGCTCATCCAGATCTGTGAGGTTGATAACGCTCTGCGTAAGGTAGGTGTGCGCCTTTTCAAAATCCTCCAGGATTATGCTGTTGTATCCGAGGCCGGCGTACATGTGCGCTTCTCTGAGGGGATTCGGACGCTTGAGAACGCCGAGTCTCTTTTTGTACATTTCTCTGACGTAATGATGATATCCTGCGCGCGAATACAGGATAATGTTTTTCATATAGGCATTCATCAAAAAGTTATTGTTTTCGATGGAGGTGCCGATCTTTATTCCCAGCTCAAAATAATGCGGCTCCATTTTTCCGTCGGCTATAGCCTTTATGGACTCCTGGTCGTTTTCAAAGCCGAAAACATAGAGATATGCAAGGAAATTGATAAATCCGTATTTTTTTGCCCTGTCTATCATCCTTGTGTCAACGGAATAGCTGAAATCATATTCAAAGATATCCTTTGCGATACCGCAAAGCGCAGTCGTAAGCAGTATCTCCGCCTTGCAGACAAGGAAGTCGTCGCCCATGCCGCGTGCTATATCCATACATTTGGAGCAGTGTGTTCTTACTGCGTCTGTCTGAGAAAGTATCATTCTTGCGCGGGCGCAGGTGTAATGATACAGGTATTTGCTGTATTCGTCAACATCCTGATGTGAAATGAGTCCGCTCATCTTGTCGCAGATGACAAGCGCATGATTTGCCGAGCCGAGATTCATATCTATCATCGCTGAAAGCCGCAGGAAAGGCAGGGTCTCCTCAGGAGAGAAGGAAAGCGTTTTGGCATCCAGCCGGTACATAATATCGTTCATGTAGTAGTTGGCGTCCTCAAGCGCAAAGGTATAGTACATATTTGTGAGCTTGGAAAGATATTCGTCCTTCCTGCTCTTGTCAAACCAGAAATCATCGTGTATGTCGGCGGTGCGCTCGCTGTCGAGGCTGCCCCACTCAAACTGCAGGTTCTTGTCCTCGGATTTTTGCAGAAGCTCATCCCATACCTTTTTCTTGTATCCAGCAATGGAAAACTCGTCGTTGTACATCAGGATGGCATGTATGTTCTTCGTTTTATCTATAAGCATGCTGAAAAGCTTTATTGTACTGAAGGGAGCAAGATGGAATTTTGAAAGTATCAGGATAAGGTGGTGCTGCTCTGAGATATATTCAAGTATACCCAGAAGATCCTCCAGTATGCGATATGTTTCGTAGCCTATTTCAAAATTCAGTATATCTTCCTTACGGGTGCAGTTGTTTGTGCGTATAAAGCCGGCGATGGCCTCGATATGCATAGGATAGACATGACATTCCTTCAGGAAGCTTTCGACAGACATGGAATCCTTGTAGAAGCGGTCGTAGCAAAGGCGTATCCAGCCGAGGAAGGGCGCATATGCTCCGTGCATCTCATACATGGCATACTTATGGTACAGAAAGACCTTGTCCTCGGTGTTTTCAACTCCGGCAAGGATCTCCTCCTCGGAAATGTCCAGGGTATTATAGTGCTTGATAAAGATCATGTTCAGATCCTGCTTTTCAACATAGGCGGCAACGACGCTCTGCACATATGTTTTGAATTCCATATCATCACCTCTTACCCGGACGGACGGGCTGCCATGTAATAATAATACACATAAACGTACAAGTATCACATCTATTATATCATTAAATACGGATAAATCAATAGAAGTCTTGATAATTATCAAAACTTTTTATACTTTTTATACTAACATCCGATAAAACGCATTAAAAAGATTTGAGCGGGAAATCCCGCATAGCGAGGCGGAGGACGCTGCTTGGCCGGCGCCATCTCAGGGGAGGGGCTGTCGCATTAACACTGCCCCGTCCGCCCGACCGTGCCTTCGGCGCGACCGGGCCGCTAAAAATTTGTTTTTTCAGGGGTGCCGGGTGCCTTGCGCCCGGCACCCCTGAAAAAACACTATAAAAAGTGCGCCGCAGGGTAGGCGCACCCCAAGGGCACTTCCTACGGGCGCACTTGGCTGGTTTCAAGGGGTTGCCGTCAGAATCCTTATTTTGCGACAGTCCCGGAGGAGGAGCCGCAACGCGAGCACGAGGACGGTCAACTTGACCATTCTCAGCGAGCACAACGAGCGACGACGAGACGACAACAAAGCTATGCGGAATTTAACGCCAAAGATATTAAAGTGTTTTATTGGAT
>CADCPT010000218.1 GCA_902803385.1 uncultured Ruminococcus sp. | reverse complement strand
TAATAGCAACAAGGGTGGAAAGATTTTTCAATACAAACCGGGGGCTTATCGGTATTGACAGGTCTTCGGAGCTGGATGAACTGCTTAAAAAGATACAGGATATGCATAAAGATATAGAAAACATTGAAAACAGGATTAATACTGCTAATGACAGTGTTATAAAAGTTTCTGAACGGATTGGTAAAAAAGGCAGCATCAGAAAAATAGATCCGAATTCTTCTTTATCGTCAAAAATTGAACAGACAAAAGCAAATCTGAATTTGCTGGCTAAGGAAATTGAAAAGTCAGAGAAGGAAACAGCAGAAATAAAAAGGCATACCGCTAATTTTGATGTCGAGGCTCAAAAACTTGCGGAGAATATGAAAAAGGCAAAGGAATCCTATGACGAACTTGAGGCATATTATAATACACTTAAACGTATCAGAGACGGAATAAAGGAGGAAGGATACGTTGATATTGAAAGTTTTAATAATGCACTTCAAGAAATGGATAACGAAGGAAAAGAACTGATGGGAAGATATGACAATATACTCAAGAAGCTGTCAAATGATGTTAAAGATCTTCAGGATGAAATAAATAGAAGAATAAAGAAATAAATTGAGAAACGGTGATACTTAATGAATCTGAGGATACATGCATTTAAAGATGGTATAACCAAACTTGGACCCGGAGTAAGATTCGGCTTATGGACTCAGGGATGTCCGAGAAAATGTCCCGGCTGTATGACACCTGATAGTCAGCCTTTTAACGGCGGATTTGAAGCAGAAGTGGATAAGATTGCCGAAAAGATAATTGCATCCGGAAGAATAGGACTTACAATAAGCGGAGGTGAGCCGTTTTTTCAGGCGGCAGCACTTACCGAACTGATCGAAAAAGTGAAGGCTGTACGTGATGTCGGCGTAATCGTTTATACAGGCTATACTATAGAGGAAATAAATGCTTGTAATGATCCTAATTATATAAAATTCTTAAATGAATGTGATCTTATAATCGATGGAAGATATATTGATGAACTTAATGACGGAAAAAACGGCAGGGGTTCTTCAAATCAAAGAGCTATAGCAATAACAGACCGATACAATAATTTTGTGAGTGAATTCGGAACGAAATCACGTGAGGTTGAATTTTTTTATAAGGAAGATTCCTTCAGTATGGTGGGAATACCTTCAAAGGAAATGCTTGAAAGATTAAAAAAATTAAAATAATCGGAGGAAACTACTATGAGTTATTATGAAACACCGGAACAGCGCCAGGCAAGGCTTATGAGAAGCAGGATTGACAGCCTTAACACAAGTATTAATAATCTGACAAGTGCGAATGCCACCCTTCGCGCTGAACTTGACAGAGTTCGTCGTCAGCAGAGTGTAGAAAATGCCAAGCTTGAAACCAGGTTGAGATCTGCGATTAAGGAAAACGAGAAAATTCGTGGTGAAATGAATGATTCTGTCAGACAGCTTGACAGAAAACTCAAGGAAGCTGAAAGACTTCACAATCAAAGAATAGCTGCAATGCAGAATGCACATCAGGCACAGATGCAGAATATGCAGCAGACATTTCAGAATGAATATAACAGCCTCAACGGTCAGATACAAAGCACACGTCAGGAAATGACCCAGCAAATCACAAGAGTTCGTGAAGAAACAGACCGCAAGCTTCGTACACAGCGAGAAGAAACTCTCAACATTATAAATCAGGAAAGCAGCAGACTTCAGGGACAAATAAATGCTGTTGATCAGAATGTGAGAAATCTTGCCCAAAGTATCAGGCAAAGAGCTGAAGACAGCAAAAATCTTGCAGTATATTGGCAGCAGGAAGCAGCACGACTGTTGGCTCAGATAAAGGAAAGTTTCCGCCCGCAGATAATTGACAGAAGAAGGGAAGAACATATACGCAGGGATATAAATAACGCTATTTCATTTATTGAATCAGGTAACTATGATTCTGCAATAACAGCAGGAACAAATGCATTCTACTCGGCACTTGACATGAAAGAGGATCTTGCGGCAGCAGAGCTTGAATGGAACTTCTGGTTCAATTCGGTTAAAACAAGACAGGCACAGCTTATTGAGGATATAGCGGCGGCTGAAAGCAGAGAGTATGAAATAGACACTCCTGATGGAAAGGTGCGCTACACAAATGGTATTGATTACTGGACATACGGACAGTTTTCAACATTCAAAGAGAGGCAGAGAGAAGCTTTCCGCAGGATTGAGGCTATAGATGATATGACGCTTGAGCAGCTTCAGAGTTCTGAGGAAGAAATACGTTCACTTCAGGAACAGCTTGCTCTTATCGAAAATACATCACATTCAAATGTTGCAATGTCAATGTTAAGATATCAGATGGCTGCAAACATAGGTGAGATTCTTGGCGAGAAATTCCGCATGGTAGATGCAGACGGTGAGTTCTTTGCAAGAGAGGACAGAGAGGAATATCATGCTATTTTCAGCAATCCGCAAACTAACGATCGTGTAGCGGTTGTTATTACACCTATTCCGGACGAAAAAGGTGTTGTAACAAATCACGTAGATCTGCTTATGGGCAGTGCTGATAATGATCCCCAGACAAGAAGAAATCTGGAAGGTATAGTTGCTCAGAGACTTCGTGAATCAGGTGTTGAAGGATGCAAGTTCCCATGTTCATCACGCTTTGACGCAAATATGAGACAGGAAGTAGCAAGAGTTACGGATATGGAGGCTGTTGAAGCTGGTAAGGAAAAGGCAAGAGCAAATGTTCCGGGAGTTTCAACCAGTACAAATAGTAATACAGTGAATGTAAGGAGAGTTACAAAAAACTGAAAGGTTGTGCTAAGATATGAGTGCATTTTATTTTGATTCCCAGAATTCTTGGAAACGTTTGTTTTTTATTACAGGGCTTACAAGTGATGAATTTTTCACTGACAGTGGTCAGAAAGTACCCATTGAAGTACTTACATATTTAGAATTAAAAGCAAGCGGATATGAGCGTATAGTTTTTTTTGATCCGGAATTCAAGGCTTACTGCTATGATGATGAAAGCTTTGCACTTATTGACGAAATTGAACACAGTAAAGAAGATGTAAGCACCAAAAGAAAGCCCAGACCAAAAAAAGGTCTGAAAATGGGTAAACACTCCCATGTTGTTAAAAACGAAAATGAAAATGCTCCTCAGAACAACGATGACAATGATGAGAAAAAAAACGAAAATACTCCTGAAACTCAGAATGAAGCATGGACTCCCGGAAAAAACTCCGGTATAGGAATAAAAAATATCAAAAGCCAGGTACTGAATATTGGTATGCAGGATGATGCTTTTATAGCAAGACAGATACAGGCATATATGAATGACGACAAAATAAAAACGGCTGTTGTTTTCAATGATCCCACAGCTTTCATCACACGTTTCAGCGGTGATATGCTTCATTCAATGGCCGTATCATTTGTACATCTGCCTTCAGAAAACAAGAATATTATTGTGTTTATTTATCCGGATATAAGATCGGGCAATATCTATCAGGTTGCAGATATAAATAATGTTATAGGCGAGAAAGACAATTCTAAACCAGACACAAATGTTATAGATATTCCTGATCCGAATATGTCTGAAATCAGAAATATGCTGATGTACCTGAGGGTAAACCATCAGCTCAAATTCGATATAAAGGATCTTGATGTTCTGTCCAATGAATTGTGCCGTGCAATGGTTATAGGCAAAAAGCGTATAAGAGAAACGTACGATATTCTGATAAAACTTGAAAACTACGAAAAACTTGATGTTGATATGTGTTACAGTCTGCTTGGTGCTGAAAAACCTGTTTCTGCAAAAGAACAGCTTGCAAATATGGTCGGAATGAAAAATTTAAAAGAAATTCTGAGCAAATTCGATGTAAACGGTAATCAGAGAGAAGAAACAGGAAAATATCTTACTTCATCAAGGCTGAGACCGGATAAGCCTGCTCCAGAGAAAAATGATGAGATGATTCATTTTGTGTTCAAAGGCAATCCCGGTACAGGAAAG
>CADCPT010000217.1 GCA_902803385.1 uncultured Ruminococcus sp. | reverse complement strand
GGCGGTTGTTGTCCTCTGTCATTTTGCTCATGCTTTCGCTTATGGTTTTCCTCATGCTGTCAAGACGCTGATCGGTGCTCTGCTCAAAACCGGAAAGTCTTGTTTCCAGCCTTCTGAGCTGTTCGCTCTGAGCCTTTGCATGAGTTTCCTGGTTTTTGCTAAGCGAATCACCCAGGGCATTCATATTGCTGTTAACTGTATTGTTTACCTCCTGCCTCAGCGCGCTTTGAGAGGATGTCTGCTCTTCCTTAAGCCTTGAAAGCGTTTTTTTCAGATCCTCGAGCTCTTTTTCGAGCTTCTGACTGTCGTTTTTGGGCAGTGTGAACGACCTGAAAAGGATCGCTGCCGATACAATAAGTGACAGTGCGGCTAATATCAGGGTTGCTGTTTCCATATTATCCTCCTTGTTTTCCGGTTACGGACAGTGAATGTGCAGGTTGAAGGTTTGTCTCTGATAAAAAACTTAACAGCCCGGTCGCCGCAATAAAGCGGTCGGGCTGTCGGTGTCAGATCAGTAAAGCACCAGTGTGTTTCCGCTGAGAGTGCAGCTTCCCTTGTAGCTTTCGCTCTTCTGAAGAACGGTATCGTATATTACGATGCTGCTGCCTTCTTTATCATCTCTGCGGGCGACGATGTATCTTGAATCGATGCAGGAAATGAATTTTCCGAGAGAGCTGTCGTAGCTCACATCAGCGCTGCAGTTCACGATACCGCGGACATGGGTCTCAGCTTCTTCGGCACGTACCTCATAGACCGAGAACGGTTTTTCCTCAACTATATAAACGATCCCGTCCTGAGCAGTCAGCTCAGCTTCCACGGCAAGAGCATTTGCAGTTATATCATAGCTGCAGATTTTTTCGATCCCGGTGCGGAATTCTTTTGCACGGAAGAATACCTTATCGCCATCTACTCCCATGTAGCGCACAAGAGCCTTTATGTCTGCGCTTGCAATGCACTTTTTGGATATCTGCTCCACTCCGGCTTCAAGCTCCGCTTCAAGCTTTATCATATTGCAGAGCCACAGATTATCGCGTATGTCTGCATTTATCCAGCGCTGCTCATCGTAATAGCCTTTTTTGATATCCTCATCTGCATAGGGGTCAAGAAGGATAAGGTGATCATCCCCATGTATGCTGAGCTTCCTCAGCCCCTGCGTCCCGAGCTTTGCGATAAGCGGATTCTTGACGAAATGCTTTGTATTGGTCTTGAGATCATAAAGATAGCACAGACATTCGCAGCCTGTTACCTCGCTGTACTGCTTGAACATAGCGGCATTAGCTTCGTCAGGTCCCATATATACGAGCAGATGTGTGCTGTCAAGCGCAAAGCAGCTTCTGAAGGCTCCGGTGCATACGACCTTGCGGCGATTTTTTTCTGCGCCCGTAGTTTTGTCTATCTCGATCATCCACATGCTGTTCGAGCCGTTTTCGAGGACGAGGACTATGGTGTTTTCAAATGCGAAAAGATGTTCAACGAAGGTGGGATCCTCAAGAGTGTAATTCGTGATGAGCCTTTCGCGGCGCGTAGAACGGTTGTATTCAAGTATGAAAAGGTCATTGTGACCGTCCTCGTTCTTTTCCTCGGCATAATATATGTAGGAGGAGCTTATGTCAAAAAGCTCAATGTTCCTCTGAGAAAAAATGCTCCTAATATCAACTACTGTCATTATCTTCAGCCTTCCTTTGATTTTATATATGTCCGCCCCGCGTGCCGTTTACAAAGTACCAGCCGCGCAGGCGAAGATCGGGATCAGAATAAAATAGCTTTCCTCCGGCAAACCCGGGATTGTACATACTGGTGCTGATGGCTTCCCTTTCGTCGCTTCCGTCTGTTTTTATGAATCTCTGTACGGGTAAGCTATCAATACCATACGATATGTTTGTGCAGAAAAGATAGCTTCCGTAAACAGCTATCCCGCTTCCGGCCGAATCGGATATCTTCCTGATATCCGTACCGTCCGGCTCCATTGAATAAAGCGCATTGTGATATGACGGATCATGTGAGTCGAAAACAATGTTCGATGCAAATATCCGCCCGTTAGCAGCGGCAATGCTGAAAATACATACTTCATCCTCATCGGGCAGGGTGAGCTCTTTCATAGAGGAAGGATCATCGGCATCTGCAAAGATGAGCCTTCCCTTGCCGCCGTCATGCATAAAATACTGTATATACAGCTTTCCGCTGTATTCAAGCACACAGCCGATATCCGCGTCTTCAACGACAGTTATTACAGCTCTTGCGCCTGTTGCAAGATCGATTATCCCGACAAGCCCGGAGTCGCTGCTTCTTCCGTAGGCATTATTTACAAAATAGGCTTTTTCGCCGTATACGTAAACGGCTGAAAAATCGTAGCTGTCCGATTCGGTGCGAAGATCGCTGCCGTCCTCCATGACCGAGCAAAGCGCGGATCGTCCGTTCTGTACCTTTGTGAAATACAGTCGGCCGTTATAGTATCCGAGGCAGGATATCATTGAATAGGATGTGTAAACAGTCACTCCGGAGGGTGACTCGCCGAAGAATTTCCGTATTTCGTAGGGTCGGTCTTCTCCGTAGGAGATAACATAGTGTATTCCTCCGAGATCGACAACTCCGGAACGGTTGGCGGCGTTGGAGATGCTCACCTCGCCGATATCTATTTCACCGTAATCCTGCGGGAAGCCGGAAGCTGAATTACAGCCGGACAGTATCACTGCAATAATGATTGCTGCCGCAGCAAGCAAGGCAGCAGCACGCAGACTGAAAGATCTTCCTGCAGAAGCGCAGGCGGCCTTTGTCTGTTTATTTACTATTTTAGCACCGGATAATGTGCGGATTTTGCTGTAATCGGAGTTATTTGTTCCCCGATATCTGTAAACAGTCATTTTGATACCTCAGCAGATCTGCAAGGCAGACCGCGCAAACAGTATTCCGAGCCTACATTAAAAGTATATGTTATCAGGCGAATTTTGTCAACGTGAAGTTGAAGAGATTTTTAAAAAATTGCTAAAACCCGTTGTATAATTTTCCGTTTTCGTTTATAATCATAAGTATATGACTGTACGGAGGTATTGAAATGGATATTTATTTATCTGCTCTCAGGGCAATAAAAATGCTGTTTTCCGATATAGGAAAAAATGAAGCTGCTGCCGTAATAGGCGGATGCATTGCAGAATATGAAAAAAACGACCGCAGCAATCCGCTGAAAAGGGAGCTTTCTCATGGCGGCAGGCTTTATGAGCTTACTATCGGCAAGGAGGATGTTCCGGAAGCCGACAAGCGTCTGTGGACGATAGAGACTTTTCAGGCTCTTGTGGCAATATGTGCACAGACCGCTGAATCCGCTGCAAACGGCTTTGAAACGGATATTCAGTTCCTGAGGAATAATTTCGGCAGGATCAACGACATTATGATGATCGGCAGATGCCGCCGCTGCGGCAGACGTGAAGCAACAGCGGCAGATATAGACAAATACCTTTCCAAGCCGATAATATCCAAAAGGATAGTTGACGGCCTTGAAAACGGTGATCTTGATGATGAGGTCGGCCGTCTTATCCATATGGATCTGCCCGAGCTTGACCGCGAAAGAAGAAGGCTCAGAAGAAAGCTGACAAACAGCGAGATACCGATAAACGACGGCTACGGCATACTTGCGGTATGCAACGGCTGCGCAAGTGAGGATATAGAGCAGTCAAGGCTTTTGCGTCATACTACGGAAAACAGATTCGTTCCGCTTAATAACTGATCCGATCTGAAACTATATTGGGGGTGAGAAAATGCCAAAGGGTCTTACACTGCTTATAATCGGTTCTGTCATAGCAATGCTGCTGTGCACATGCACTTCATCCGATCAGTTGCCGGATGCTGTTATATTCGATCCGGAAAAAATGCTCGGTGGAAATAATGCCGGCAAGGACGATGAAGACAGTGAGTCTCCCGAAGAGCCTGACTGCCTTGGCATTTTCCGCGCCCGGTTTACCGAAAGCTTTTCTGCCGGAGATGCAGAAGAGTTTATTCTCTGCAGAGAACATGCCGGATATACTCACGAAACAGCAGCTGTTGGTATCTGTGGGGAAAAGGATGGATCTGCTTTATATACGGCGGAGTATTTATTTCCGGTGATCCCGGATGACCATCGGGATATAAGATCGGATATGAAGAGAACGGTAAAAAAACAGCCCGGAGCACCCGATATCCGTTGATTTTCTATTGCTAAAGCTTCAAAAATGTGGTACAATAACAGAATAGCGCATCCTGGGATGCAACAAGAGAAAGGATAACAGGTGTTTTGTAATGGGAGTAAAACAGTGGTTCAGCGGCAGAAACAGCCGCCGTGAGCTGAAAAAGATCAAGCCCCTTGTAGACAAGGTGTTTGCTCTTGAAGAAAAGTATCAGAAATATTCCGATGAAGAGCTGAGGGATGAAACAAGGCGCTTCCAGCAGATGTTCAGGGATGAGCCGAACCTTACGGAAAAACGCAAGGATGAGATATTTGAAAGCATCCTTCCGGAAGCCTTTGCAGTTTGCCGTGAAGCGTCATGGCGTGTTCTCGGAATGAAGCATTTCCGTGTCCAGGTCATCGGCGGTATAATACTGCACAGGGGCAGGATAAGCGAAATGAAAACAGGTGAGGGTAAGACCCTTGTTGCTACCCTTCCGGCGTACCTCAATGCACTTGCAGGCCAGGGTGTTCATGTCGTAACCGTAAACGAATATCTTGCAAAGCGAGACGCAGAATGGATGGGCAAGCTTTATCGCTTCCTCGGTCTTTCTGTCGGCATTCTCCAGCACGATACATCGAATGCAGACCGTAAAAAAGCTTACAATGCAGATATCACATATGCTACGAACAATGAGCTGGGCTTTGACTATCTGCGTGACAATATGGTCGTATATAAGGACAATAAGGTCCAGCGCGGACATACCTTCGCTATTGTCGATGAGGTAGACTCTATCCTCATTGATGAAGCGAGAACTCCGCTCATCATTTCAGGTCAGGGAGATAAATCCACCGACCTTTATGAAAAGGCAGATCAGCTTGCCCGTACCATGAAGGTCAAGCGCATTACCGAAACAGACGCCAAGGAAGACAACGACGCTGAATATGTTGAAGAGGGCATCGACTACATAGTTGATGAAAAGGCTAAAACAGCTACTCTTACCCCTGCAGGCGTAAAGAAAACAGAGGCTTTCTTCGGTGTTGACAACCTGACCGACCCCGAAAACATAACGATACAGCATCATATAAACCAGGCAATAAAAGCTCATGGCGTTATGAAGCGCGATATAGAATATGTCGTAAACGAAAAGGGCGAGGTTATCATCGTTGATGAATTTACCGGCCGTCTGATGTACGGCAGACGCTATAACGAGGGTCTGCATCAGGCTATAGAAGCTAAAGAGGGCGTTAAGGTCGAGCGTGAAAGCAAGACCCTTGCTACCATCACCTTCCAGAATTTCTTCCGTCTTTACAAAAAGCTTTCCGGTATGACCGGTACGGCAATGACTGAGGAAACTGAATTTTCGGAGATATACAAGCTCGACTGTATCGAGATACCCACCAACAAGCCAATACAAAGAGTGGATATGCCGGATGTGATTTTCAGAACAGAGGCAGGCAAATTCGAGACCCTGATAAACGATATACAGTATGCTCACGAGCAGGGTCAGCCTGTTCTTGTAGGTACGATATCCATTGACAAATCAGAAGAGCTCAGCAAGCTTCTGAAAAAGAAGGGCATAAAGCACAACGTCCTCAATGCAAAGTTCCATGAAAAAGAAGCAGAGATAGTTGCTCAGGCAGGCAAGCTCGGCGCGGTTACGATAGCTACGAACATGGCAGGCCGCGGTACCGATATCAAGCTCGGCGGTAATGAGGAGTTTATGGCGCGCGACGAGATGCGCAGACTCAATTACAGCGAGGAGCTTATTAACGAGGCTACAGGTTATGCCGAAACAGATGATGAGGACATTCTTGAGGCAAGAGAAAAGTACCGTGAGCTCATTGACAAATACAAGGAGCAGACAGAGGCAGAGGCTGAAAAAGTAAGAGAAGCCGGCGGACTTTTCATTATGGGTACGACCCGTCATGAATCGCGCCGTATAGACAACCAGCTCAGAGGTCGTGCAGGCCGTCAGGGCGACCCCGGCGCATCACGCTTCTACCTTTCCGCAGAGGACGACATACTCAGGCTCTTTGCAGGCGACAGGATAAAGAGCATAATGGATAAGATGCCCGGTGAGGACACCGAGCCTCTTGAAAGCAAGATGCTCACAAGTGTTATCGAAAGCGCACAGTCCAAGGTCGAGGGCAGGAACTTCAATATCAGAAAGAGCGTTCTTGAATATGACGACGTTATGAACCGTCAGCGTGAGATAATCTATTCCCAGCGCGATCAGGTGCTTGACGGTGAAAACCTGAGAGATACCATAATCAAGATGATACAGGATACGATGGCAGGAATGGTCGCACAGTATCTGCCGCACGACGAAAAGGACAACTGGAACCTTACCGGTCTGCGTGATGCCCTCAAGGGCTGGATGATAGATGAGGACGATGAAGAGACCCTTATCTACACCGACGGCGAAATAGAGAATCTTGACAAGGAATTCCTTATAAACGAGCTTTCCGAAAAAGCTGTCAAGCTTTATGAGGAAAATGAAGCCCTCATTCCCGAGGAGACCATGCGAGAGCTTGAAAGAGTTTATCTGCTCAAGAATGTTGATAACTACTGGATGGATCACATCGACGCTATGGAAGAGCTCAAAAGAGGCATCAGGCTCCGTTCCTACGGTCAGCATGATCCTGTTGTAGAATACCGTATCGAAGGCTTTGAAATGTTCGACGATATGATCCGCTGTATCCGTGAGGACACCGTAAAGATGCTTATGGTCATTCCGAGAAGGGTGGCGGAGCGTCTTGAGGAGCAGAACAGGATGCGCGAGCTTGCTCTCAAGCGTGCCGCGACCGGCCGCGCAAGAGCTGCCGCTCTGGCAGCGCTTCAGGCAAGGCAGGCACAGGAAGAGGTCGAGATCGAGCTTGCGGGCGTACCGATGGTAACGCCGGACGAGGAGCAGGAGACGGAAGAGGCTTCGGCTGCCGTTAATGAAGAGCCTGAGGAAGAGATCCGCGAATACAGCGAGGAGGATATCCAGAAGGCTGCCGGAAAGCTTCTGACTCGTGAGCAGGTAGCAAAGCCGACATCTACAAATATGGATTCCACCGCTGATTCTGTCAACAGAACTGTAAGGGGCGTCAAGAAGATAGGAAGAAACGACCCCTGCCCCTGCGGAAGCGGCAAAAAATATAAGAAGTGCTGCGGCGCGAATAAATAATTCCGGAAATTACAAATAATTTCCAAAAGGTATTGTTATTTTTACATCATTGGGTGTATAATGTAATCACCATAAATATCAGGAGGGAAATATCATGAACATAATAGACAAGGTAAGCGCAGGCATTACAGCGTCTGTAGACCTCATTGTTGACAAGAACAGAGAGCTTGCACAGCTCAACCGTCTTGAAGCTATCATCAAGAACGAGACGGATGTTCTGAATCATGCTTATATCGCTCTCGGCAAGCAGTATTTCCTGATGCTTGAGGGAGACGCCGAAGAGGCTGATATGTCTCAGGTATGTGAGGCTGTAAGAGTTTCCGAGAAGAGACTCAAGAAGGCTCAGACCCGTTATGACTATATCAAGGCTTACGGAATTCCCGATACCGCTGTTGCAAGTGACAGTATGCACTACAATAATAATGCTGAGGCTTCAGAGGAGGCTGCAGCTGAATGTGAGCCGGATGAAAAACCGGCAGAGGCAGAGGCTGCTGAGGATGAAAGCGGAGATATCACTATAGCATCAGTTGAAGAAAAGGCTGCCGAGGCTGTAAAAGAAATAAAGAAAAAGCGCTCTGAGAAAAAGGCCGGCGATGCTGACGCAGAAGCCGCTGCCGATGAGGGCTGATAACAGATAATGCAGGATGATCCTATCCCGTATGGGAAGGATACAGGGAAACAGACATACAAAACATATTCGCTGTATTTCTTATGAAAACGGCAGGAGGTAATAATAATGACAAACGAAAAGAGCTTTACTAAGAACGAACAGGCAAAGGTGACAACAGGCAGAAGCAAGAACCGTCAGCTTACTTACGATCTTGCTCTTCTGGGTATGCTTACGGCGATAACGCTCATAATGGGCTTTACCCCGCTGGGCTTTGTTCCGATAGGTGTTTTGAAGATAACCTTTATGACCATCCCGGTAATAGTTGCAGCGGCACTTATGAAGCCCTGGCATGCAGCCGTTATAGGCGGTGTATTCGGTCTTACGAGCTTTATACAGGCAATGACCGGTATGAGCGCACTTACGGGCGCGCTTTTCCAGCTCAGCCCGGTGCTGACATTCCTGCTTTGTGTTGTTCCGAGAGTGCTCGAGGGTCTTCTCGGCGGGCTTATCTTCCAGGGACTCAGCAAGATAGATAAGACAAAGGTGATCTGCTATGCAGTAACAAGCCTTTCGGTTCCGGTCCTGAACACCCTGCTCTTTATGACCGCTCTTTATGCGGAGATAAAGATCATCGTAGCAGGCAATGCGGATGCCGCTTCAGGACTTTCGGCAGACCTTGCAAAGACCTTTACCGGCGTTGCAAATGCTTCGGCAGGCGGAATAATCGCATTCTTCGCTGCTCTTGTAGGTCTTCAGGCTATTATTGAGGCAGGCGTTTGCTTCGTTTTGGGAACGGCGATAACTAAGGCTCTTTCCGTAGCCGTAAAAAAGATCAGGAAGTAACGGACTTTAACATACTGTTTATCCGGGTCCGTCCCATCCTCCCGATCTGGTCGTTAATATTTGTTTTTCCGGGGTGAAGGTTGGTGGAGCCGTCCTTCACCCCTTAATAGCACTGTTTTGTGCGCGTCTATAAGGAGCAAAGCAAAAATGATAACAATACCGGAGTTGCCGCCAAAAGCTATTTTGAGACAGCTCCTTTATCTGTAATGGGGTGAATCTATGTTCGGCAAAATAATAGAAGAATTGTCAAAGAACGAAAACATTGAAGCTATCGCACTCGGAGGCTCAAGAGGTGCAGGACACGGCGATCCAAAAAGCGATTACGATGTTTATGTATATAGCAAGGAGCCTGTTCCCGAAGATTTCAGACAGGCTATATTTGAAAAATACTGCTCACGGTTTGAGGTCGGGAACCATTTCTTTGAATATGAGGACAACTGCATTATGAACGACGGTATCCCTGTGGATATAATCTATCGTTCTTTGGACGGCTTTGAGAAATATATGGAAAAGCTTATCGGTGACTGCAGGGCAAGAAACGGATATACGACATGCTTCTGGTATAATCTTGTATACTCGGAGATCATATATGACCCTGACGGTAAATATGCCGCCCTGCAGAAAAGGTTTGACATTCCTTATCCGGAAAAGCTGAAGGATAATATCATTGACAGCGGTATACGGCTGCTTTGCAACGACCTTCCTGCTTTTGACGCTCAGATAATGAAGGCGGTCAGAAGGGGAGATGTGGTAAGCATAAACCACAGGGTAACGGAATTTGTCGCTGTGTATTTTGATGTGATTTTTGCGATGAACGAAAAACTCCATCCGGGCGAAAAGAGGCTTATTGAGCTTGCGAAGGCTGAATGTCCGATACTGCCGGATGCTTTTGAGGAAAACCTTAAGTCGCTTTACGGCGATATGTTTGTTTTCCCGGAGAAGATAAAGGATGATCTTGACAGAATAACCTCTGAGCTGAAGAAAACTCTGACTAAAAACGGGCTGTACAAGCCGGAGGTATCGTGATGAAGGACAGAGTGATAGAAATACTCAGTAAGTCGGACGGATATGTTTCCGGAGAAGAGATAAGCCGTATTCTCGGAGTATCAAGAACTGCCGTATGGAAAAACATAAATTCTCTGCGTGAAGAAGGATATGTCATAGATTCCGTTACAAACAAGGGCTATATGCTCAGGGAATGTCCGGATCTGCTTGACGCAGAAAAGCTGAGGAAAAACCTCGGAGTAGACGTTGTAGGAACCGAGATCGAGGTTTTGAAATGTGTTGATTCCACAAATGATGAGGTCAAGCGGCGTGCATCGGACGGCGGAGCAAACGGACTTATAATCGCAGCGGAGGAACAGACAGGGGGAAAGGGAAGACTCGGCCGTTCCTGGAGCTCAGACAGCGGCGGACTGTTTTTTTCGATCCTTCTGCGGCCGGAGCTTCCGCCTTCTGATATAGCTTCGATAACTCTTGCCGCCGGCTACGCCGTGTGTCTTGCGATAAGGAGATATACGGGGCTTGACGCAAGGATAAAATGGCCGAATGACATTGTTATCGGAAATAAAAAAGCGGTCGGTATCCTGACGGAAATGGCAGCACAAAGCGATATGCTTGATTTCGTTTCCATAGGTATAGGCATAAACGTCAATACCGAGGCATTTCCGGAGGAGATAAAAGATAAAGCGACCTCGCTCTTTATTGAGACCGGGAAAAAGACAGACCGCAACGGCTTTTTCAGAGAGGTAATATACTATCTGGATGCAGTATTGTGCTCGTTTATGGTAAGCCTTTACATAGACGATATGGAGAATTTCAAAAGGCTTTGCGTGACGCTCGGAAAAAATGTGAGCGTCACAAGAAACGGAACAGAGATAAGGGGTACTGCAACAGATATTACCGCGACCGGAGAGCTTGTTGTCAGAGACAGCGAGGGACATGAATACCACATCAATTCAGGCGAGGTCGCTGTTCAGGGTATTTATTGATTTTTACCGATTTTACTTGACATAAAAAGCCCGAAACCATATAATAGATGTTATGGTATTTTTATATTAAACAAAGGTGGTTTGTTATAAATGGCAGAGCAGGTAACAAAGATAAAGCTGACGGCAGAAGGCAAAAGAAGATATGAAGCAGAGCTTAATGAGCTTAAAACCGTCAAGCGTAAGGAGATAGCTGAAAACCTTCAGTCCGCACGTGCGCAGGGCGACCTTTCCGAGAACAGCGAATATGATGAGGCTAAAAACGACCAGGCGAAGCTTGAGGCAAGGATCAAGGAGCTTGAAACGATACTCAGAAATGTTGAGGTCATCGATGAAAGCGAGATCAATAACGAAAAGGTGCACCTCGGGGCAACGGTCAAGGTACATGACCGTGAATTTGACGAGGATGTTGAATATCAGATCGTAGGATCAAGCGAAGCAGATCCCTTCAACGGAAAGATATCTGATGAATCACCCGTTGGTATGGCTCTTCTTGACAAGGCTGTGGGAGATGTCGTTATGGTGGAGACACCGGACGGCGATCTTGAGCTTGTAGTACTTGCAATATCTATGTGATAAACAGCGAAAGGAAAGAAAGAAATGTCGGATATTAACCAGATACAGATATCGAGCGATCCCGTACAGGCGCGTTACGATAAGCTGAAAATACTCAGGGATATGGGAATAGATCCGTTTAAGATCACAACATCAGACAGAGATGCTGTATGTGCGGATATTTCCGCATCCTTTGAGGAATATGAAAACAAGACTGTATGCATTGCCGGACGCGTTATGTCGAAGCGCGTAAAGGGCAAGGTCGCTTTTATGGATATTCATGATAAAAGCGGCAAGGTCCAGGTCTTTGCAAAGAGGGACGATCTCGGCGAGGATGAGTATGCTCTTCTCAAGCGCTGGGATGTCGGAGATATTGTTGAGGTAAAGGGCTTTGTTTTCAGAACACAGACAGGGGAGATCAGCGTTCATGCCGAGGCCGTAAGGCTTCTTACAAAATCTCTTCTGCCGCTTCCCGAAAAGTTCCATGGTCTTACTGATACAGACACACGTTATCGTCAGAGATATGTTGACCTTATAATGAATTCCGAGGTAAAGGATACTTTTATCAAGCGTTCAAAGATAATAAGCGCAATAAGGCGCTATCTTGACGCTCAGGGCTTTATGGAGGTAGAAACTCCTATGCTCGTTGCAAATGCCGGCGGCGCTGCTGCGCGTCCTTTCGAGACGCATTTCAACGCACTCGACGAGGATCTCAGGCTCAGGATATCCCTTGAGCTTTACCTCAAAAGGCTTATCGTCGGCGGACTTGAAAGAGTGTATGAGATAGGAAGAGTATTCCGCAACGAAGGTCTTGATACTCGTCACAACCCGGAATTCACTCTTATGGAGCTGTATCAGGCATATACGGACTATCATGGCATGATGGATCTTACCGAAAACCTGTACAGATATGTTGCAAATGAAGTTCTCGGCACTACGACTATCGTATATAACGGAGTTGAGATGGATCTCGGCAAGCCGTTTGAGAGGATCACGATGGTCGATGCCGTCAAGAAATACACAGGTGTTGATTTTTCAGAGATAACGACTCTCGAGCAGGCGAGGGCGGTCGCAGACGAAAAGGGAGTTGAATATGAGCCGCACCACAAGCGCGGAGACATTCTGAACCTGTTCTTCGAGCAGTTTGTTGAGGAGCATCTCATTCAGCCGACATTTCTAATGGATCACCCTGTTGAGATCTCACCGCTCACAAAGCGCAAGCCGGACAACCCGGATTATGTTGAGCGTTTCGAGTTCTTTATGAACGGCTGGGAGATGGCGAATGCATACAGTGAGCTTAACGACCCGATCGACCAGCGCGAGCGCTTCAAGGCTCAGGAGGAGCTTCTTGCTCAGGGCGACGAAGAAGCCAACCGCACGGATGAGGATTTCCTCAATGCCCTTGAGATCGGCATGCCCCCGACAGGCGGTATCGGCTTTGGCATTGACAGGATGTGTATGCTGCTGACAGATTCCCCGGCTATCAGGGATGTGCTGCTTTTCCCGACAATGAAGAGTTTGGACAAATAACCTCAGCATTCATGCGGGTTTCAGGCTATTAAGCATAGAATTTGCGACCAGATTGCGACCAAATAAAGAGAACAAGCAAACAAATTCAGGGCTTCTGTAATGGGAGCTCTGTTTTCTTTGGTTTTCAAAAAGAGATAATAAACGAAAACAGCAGGAGTATCCGTCCTTTAAATTAAGGTGGATGCTCCTGCTATTTTATTTCCTGTTCAAGATTGTTAAATTCATCGGTGTCGAAAAACTCAGCAAGTGTTATACCCAGACCATCGC
>CADCPT010000216.1 GCA_902803385.1 uncultured Ruminococcus sp. | reverse complement strand
GGTTATTCTGAAGATTACAAATTCAGCAGGCTTTACAGGTGCAACACCGATAACGCATACAAGGCGTCCGTTGTCTATATCGTCCTGACTCATTGTGTTTCTTCCGATGTTTACAAAGAATGCCTCGTCAGCAGATGCCCCTGCAAGAGACCCGTTCCTCCACATATTGTTGAGGAATACGCTGATGGTTCTCTGTACTCTTGTCCATAGTGCCTGGTCGTTCGGCTCGAATACTGCCCAGTTGGTATTTGCCTTGATCGATTCCTCGATGAAGATGAAGAGTCTGCGGATGTTGACATACTTCCAGCTCGGATCGCTCGAAGCTGTTCTTGCGCCCCATACACGAATGCCCTGTCCGGGGAATGAACGGATAAGATTGACTCCTCTGGGATTGAGCACGTCCTGCTCACCCTTATTGAACTGACAGTCAAGACCTACGCAAGCTCTTACTACCTCGTTAGCGGGAGCCTTATGAACGCCTCTTGCATTGTCGCTTCTTGCGAACATACCTATAACTGAACCTGAAGGTGGAATAGCAATGTTCTTCTTGTCCAGCGGATCAAATACCTGAAGCCACGGATGATAAAGTCCTGCATAGCTGGAAGAGAAAATATCACGATGTGCAAGTATCTCATCAACTTTTCTTGCGTTTCTGGGAAGATCAAGAACTGCAAAGCGGCTTGCAAGATTCTCACAGTGAGCAACAAGAGTAAGCTGTACGTTCGGATCAGTTACACCGGGAACAGCCATGATAGAAACAACATCGTTGTCAAGGAAGGACTGGATACCGGTTCTGTTGCCTGCGCCGCCGTCAACACCGATGAAATCAGCTGCCGTTATATCGGAAGCTGCACCGTTGCTGCCGCCGCTGAACTCCGTTGTTACGAAAGCAGCCTCTTCGTCACCGAAGGATGCATACGGATCTGCTATATCGTTGGCGCCGTTATATGTAACTGCGATGAGGTCAGATTTAGCGGTTTTCTTCTCTATGAAGTTAGCTGCCTCTATATTGAAGGAAACATTCTCATAGCTTTCTGTTGTTTCGGCATATTTTACTTCAAGTGAAAGCTCACAGGTAGAAAGAACCTTTGTAGGAAGGAGCTCAGTATCTGTAATATCAGCAGAAAACTCATTAACAAATGTAAGAACATTATCCTGATTCTTTTCGACCTTGTTGTATTCAACGGATTCACCCTCTGTGAATGCTACGATATCACCGGGGTTGAAGCCTGCACTGTTCTTTACTCTGTATTTTCTGTCGCCGAGCTTTTCAAATGCCTGAGTTCTTGCCTTTGATGAACGGCCTATCTTCAGGCTGATGCTGTCGCCCCATACGCCGGGATCCTTAGCTGTGAAAGAAAGCTCTCCGATTGAAGCCTCTGAGCACTTTGCGCTTGCAGGAGCTACTCTGGAAATAAAGCAGCGTGTACCGCCGTTTACGAAGAAATGCTCAACTGCATAAGCGAGGAAACGATAATCGCCGAATTCGTTTTCAGAAAGAAAACCGCCGTAGGTTCTTCTGAAATCTGCAAAATTGGTAACGAGCTGAGGTATACCGCCTACGGGACCCTTTTCTGCAAGTCCTACGAAGCCGGCTGTGCTTGTGCCGACGCCTTCCATAGGTTTGCCGCCCGACTCAAACTCCTCAACATAGACACCGGGTGATAAATACTCTGCCATAATGATCGGTCAGTTCTCTTACAGAGAACAAGACCTTTCCTCCTTTCAGGTTGTATGATAAAGGGAATATCTTTGATATATGCTTTGATTATAGCAGGCAATTATAACTAAAATAATAATCATAATAATAATTTTTATCTGAAATCCACAAATTATCTAATCGATCATCACTCGCCGGACGTAAAGAAGCGCCCTCGGAATGCGCCTGCCTTGCGGCGCACTTCCTAAGGCTGCTTGTTTTTATCGTTTTCTTTGTTCTCATCAGGGAAAACATCATCCGGAAGATCATTTTGGTCAGAAACATCTGTTTCCGGAATGAACAGCCGTTCGAGGAAACGAGGCTTTTCCGGCTTGCTTTTCTTATATGTCTGCATTCTTGCGATTCTCAGCCTGCGTATAAAGCGATTCTCCATCTCCGTCTTTCTCACAACGACCTTTTCCGCCGCCTGCTTTTCACTGATGGCCTGAGGATCCTTACTGTCCTCCGCTCTGAGCCTTGACAGACGTTTTTTATCATCCTCAAGCGACAAGATCGGCATAGCCTCCCTTTGATCCTCGGTAATGCGCTTAAATGCTATTCCTCTGAGCTCACGGAGTATCCTGCTTTCAGGAAGGTTCCTGTTTGTGCGGAAGGCAAATGCGCCGCTTCCCTTAGAGAAGGGGTTTGTATAAAACTCGCCGAAATGATCGTAGAACGTCCTTCTTCTTGAGCCCTTCAGTTTCTTTTTGTCACTGGTAAGGGTATCGGAATGAAAGCCCTTTTGTGAGCTGACTGAGATCGTCAGCCTGCCAAGCTCGTCCGTTCCTACAGAAAGATTATCGAAGGAGTTTTTCAGTCCGAACATCTCGCTCAGATTATGATCCTTCGGATTTGGCTCATAGCCTTCCATTTTCTTTTTCTGCTCTTTCTCGCTGACGCGCTCGTGCTCCATAGCCTCTGAGGACAGCAGCTTTTCTTCTTTTTGTAAAAAATCCATTGCTGTCCTCCTTTCCTCAGATCAGGCATCACCAAGAAGATAATAGTATTCCCCTGCTTCTGCTTTTGTAAATGCCTTTCCGCTTTTTGCATATTCATTCTTTACCGAACGCATAATATGCTTCATTTCAACCGTGCTGCTGTTTTCGGCGACAGCAAGGAAGGCGCTGTGAAGCGCAATATTCTTTATATTGCTGCCCGAAAGCTCATAATGCTCAACAAGGAAATCTATGTCAAGATCCCCGACCGGAGTTTTTTCCGGAAAGGCTTTTGCCCATAGCTCCCTGCGGCGCAATACATCCGGGAAAGGAAATTCGACAATATAACTCATCCTGCGCTTGAAAGCCTCATCAAAATTCTGTACAAGATTTGTGGCAAGAATGACGACTCCGCTGTATTCCTCCATCTTCTGAAGAAGGAATGCCGATTCCATATTGCTGTACTTGTCATTGGAATCCTTTACCTCCGTGCGTTTTGAAAAGAGCACATCCGCCTCATCAAAGAATAATATCACACGGCAGCTTTTTGCCTTTTCAAATATCTCGTTAAGGTTCTTTTCTGTCTCACCGATATATTTACTCACAACATTTGCAAGGCTGACTCTGTATATATCCATTCCAAGCTCTTTTGCCATGACCTGAGCGCCCATTGTCTTGCCCGTTCCCGGAGGGCCTGTGAATATCATCGAAACGCCCCTGCCGTAAGGCAGCTTTTCGCGGAAGCCCCAGCCGCTATAGACTCTGTGACGTGATCTGACCTGACTGCACGCCTGTGAAAGCAATGCTTTGCTCCTTTCAGGCAGAACGATATCGTCCCAGCCGAAAACAGCCTCAAGATGCACTGCCTTATCGCCCATATCCGATGCAAATGAACGGTAGCACCCGTCCTTTATGTTACCGAAAGTAAGGTTGCTTCCATCAGAAAGCATACGTGCAAAGCTTACAGCGCGGCTGATATCTCCCGGAGTCATATCAAACTCCCCGATAAGCTCCGAAACTTCTTCGAGCGACAGATCCTTGCTCATTTCCTGCCAGATAAGGTACTGCTCCGATGCATCCGGTCTTCTCAGTCTGACGGAAAAAACTGGCAAAGAAAGCTCCTTTGACGAGATCTCCTTTTCGTTTATCACCGCACAAAGCCCGGTTTCATCCGCAAGATGACGCAGCACGCGGCTGAAGTCTTCTTCCCTGCCCTCGCTGTCAAGCACAGGAACAGCGCCTGTAAGCAGAAGCTTTGAGGAAAGCTCTGTTATACGGGAGCGCGACGCATCTGCAGGAAGTGTTATGAATATCTGTTCCCGTCCTGCAGAGCGGAAGGCTCTTTTTATTGCAGTATGCCTTCCGCAGCCGTTTTCTCCTGTGAGCTGCAGTACAAAGGGGGACGACGGGTCACTGCTGTTCAGAAATGAGATGATCTCTCCCTGAATACGTTCACTATCTTTTAACGGGAGATATGCGTCAGACTCCTCATTGACCGGTTCAAACGCTTCATCACTTATAATTCCGGTAAAGACAAACGAGGAAATAAAGCCTTTGACTGACATCAGACAGCCCTGATCAGCACTGACCCCGTCGAGCAGCCTGCATAGCGGAGAATCGTCGGAAAGACTTGAATAAAACGGGATAATATCGTCAAGACCAAAAAACACACTGCTGATGGCAGCCGGTGTGATATATCCCTCCCGAAGCGAAAAGATCTTTGAAACTGTCCTTGATGCAGATAAGCTCGAAGCAACAAGAAGAGAAAGTGCGAGAGCGCATCTGTCAAACTCATCGCAGCCGAAAACACTGAATACCCTTTCAAGCGGAGTATCCTCATTAGCCTTCAGAAGCTCTTTAATCCTCTGAGCGCGTTTTTCATTGTAGCCTGTTTCACAGAATTCATCAAGACAGACTTTAAGCTCCGAAAACAGTTCACCGTAGCTCTGATACATGTATTTCACCCCTGTTCTGCGCCGCCGTCGTGATCGTTGTCTGAAAAGCAGGAAAAGAAGCGCTTTCTCAGCCAGTTGCTCGGACGGGTGCCGAATTCTGCATCAAGCTTTGCAGAATAGTCTTCATAGTACTGTCTTGCTTTATCGGGCTTGCCGAGCGTTTTGAAGCATCCGAGGATATCGTACATAAGCTGCTCGGAATACGGCTCCAGTCTGAAGGCATTTTTCAGCACCTCAAGCTCTTTATCTGGCTGTCCGCAGGATCTGTAATGCTCAGCCATCAGCATGCAAAGATCCGTGTAGCATCTGTCGTAATACTCCCGCTTTTCATTTGCCCAGGGAATATCGGTGCTTCCGAGATAGCTTCCCCAGTACGAACAGCCGCTCTCGCATTTTTTCAGAGCAAGCTCTTTGTTTCCTTTTTCAAGCGCCGTGCATATCTCAGAAATGCGGCTGTCGGCGTCTTTGAGCATAGTCATATCAAGACTGTAGCATTTGTTTTTGTAGCTGATAATATTCTCGATACCGTAGGGCGCAAGCTCACGGCGAAGGTGGTAGATCATATTGTGCAGCATTGCTACCGCATTCGCAGGCATATCCTCAGGCCAGAAAACACTCAGCAGTTCTTCTCTGCTTACGGGTCTGCCGCCCGTTTCCATAAGATACACGATCAGCTCGGCGCTGCGCTTTGTCTTGCACTGTATCTCTGTCTGAGGTTCTCCTGCAAAAAGCCTGAGTCCTCCGAAACGGTTTACAGTGAGTACATGTTCTCCCTGAAGCTTTTCTTCCGCCATAGAATTCAGAACATCAAGCTCCTTCTGATAAAGAAACGGCAAAGGGATAGAATTTTCCCTGAGATAATCCAGAGCTGTTGTCACATTGCGGCGGTAAAGCTCCGGATTTGAATCGTAACGCAGCAGGCCTTTATACAACCGCCTGTAAATGCTGAATTTATTCTCCTTGCCGAACATACTGTCAGCCATATTGTATGCCTGTTCCATTTTATCATGATCGCCGCTGTAATAATAATACTGAGCCATTGCACCAAGTGCATCCGGAGAGGTGATCCTCCCCTTTTCCATGATTATCCTCCCGCAGCAGCCTATAAGCTCAAATTCAAAATTAGCAAGCAGTCTGTCTCCGTACAGTCTGAGAAGTCTTTCTGCTCCCTCGGCATTTCCGCTTTCGTCAAAGAGATGAACTGCCTGTGCAAAGCGTTTGCTGCGGATATAGAAATCTGATGCGTTTTCGGTAAGACGCTTTTTCAGCTCTTCTGGCAGACCTGTACAGAGTATGCGTCTCAATGCCTCGGGGTATACCGGATATGCTCCTTTGCCTACATACCCATCATTGATAAGCTCAGAAAGCAGAAAGCCTGTATCTGTCAGTCCGAGAACATTTCCGGTTATTTCATCGTTTTCTGCAGTCAGGAAAGCAGTTCTGCGGGCATAATCCAGAAGCTCCCTGCTCATACTGCACAGGATATTCTGCTGTGCATATCTGGCAAGAAATGTCTGTTCGATCGCCTTTTCGGGATCCTCACATTCACCGGCAAGTATAGCTGTCGCTGCTATCGGCCATCCTCCGCTGATCTTTTCAAGAGAGTACAGATATCTGTCGGTAAGCTCTTCGTTATATGCAAGGGCAAGCTCCCTTATCATTTCCTTGTCAAAGCGCAGCTCGTCTATTCCGATAAGCTCCGCCCTTCCCTCTATCACATACGGCATCAAAAACTCGGGTATCGTCCTGACAGCGAAAACGATCCTGATATGTCCCTCGGATGCAGCTACGGCAAGCATTGCAAGAACCGATCCGACAGCCGGATCAGTGATCATATCTGCATTATCGATAAGTATCACGCCGCCGTTTGCGCTGATATGCCCGACAAGCTCTAATACAGGCAGAGTGTCATCACCGCGCAGACTATCCGGCAGCGCGCCGTTTATAAGAGCATCAAAACGGCTTATGCAGTTATCCTCGGCGCCAAGAGAAATATAAACTGCCGGTTTTTCTTCCTCATAGAGCTGATAAAGATAACCGCTCTTTCCCCAGCCTGCGCAGCTGCATATGATATCGAAGCCCGAAAGAGCCCTCCGGGTTTTTCTGCGTACGTAACCAAAGGGCTTTTTCGGTGTGTATTTTATTGTTTCATAAAGCTTTTTTGAATCCATATCAACCAATTCCAATTGCATCAGTCGCCTCTCAGCGCCGACTCGATATCCTGTAAGGATGCGTCCGTATCAAGCCGCAGGGCTGTGAGGATCTGAGTTTTTGTATTTGCGTCTGAGTTCTTTATGTAAAGAGCCCTCTTGTGATTGATCGCTTCAAAGGCATTGATATTCTCTTCTTCGGACAGATCATTATCACTGACCTCGAGATCAACGCCAAGCCGACCGACAATGATCCTTGTTTTTTCTTTGTCTGTTACGTTCGGGATCTCAGGGTGCCTCGCATAGAATGACCCAAGCTCGTTATTGAGCTTTGTTTTCTTTTTGTTGACATATTCAGTGACTATTCTGGTCTTATTCTCTTTAAGTCCATCAGCAGCTATCTCATCAGATATATGTTCACCCTGCTTTCCAAGATTGGTAAGCGTTGAGATCGCACCGCCTGCAGCCTTCATAAACTGTCCGAAGCCGGTATCTGCCCAAGCAGGAATAGCATTGAAAAGCGAGCCTACGGTAGCGGCTATTCCTCCGATACCACCTGCTATTCCCTTCCACATCTGACCTGCTTTGTGAGAATTCATCTCAGAGGCGTGCTTCATCGCATATTTCTTAGCTTTGAGACCGTTCAGCTTTTCCTTGTTGGTTTCATAGGAAGTCCAGTCACCGTTCATCAGATCACGGGAAACATCATTCTTGGCGGCGGTCTCTAATGCACCGTTCTGATCTGCCTTTGCCAGTTCTCCGGTATCATGTGTGATCCCCTTGCGTGCTTTCTGGTCTGCCATGCTGCCGAAGAAAGTGATACCAGAACCTATGAGACCCATAGCTGAACCTACCAGACCCATCCATCTTGTAGAACGTTCTGTATGTGTTTCGGTCTGATCCCCCCAGAGATTCAGTCCCGCGGTCGTGGCCTTTGAGGCATTTGCCAGCATCCCGAAGAAATTTGAAGAAAAACTTGTCTTTGCAGCGGTTCTCGCACGCTTATTCTTTGAATTGAACTTCTTTCTGTTAAGGTGCATTGCGATACCGTTATTAACACTTCCCCAGAGAGAAGTTCCAAGTGTAGCATAGTTGCTTAATTTCTTGTAAGGCTTATTCGCATCCTTGATCAAATCTCTGTCAGATTTCCCTTTCGGCTTTTTGGTAACCGGATCAATAGGAGTTTTGTCGCTTGCATTCAGCTCCATAAAACCCATCGTTGAGTTTGCCGCGCCGATGACAGCATTGGTCATCTCAAGACCGATTCCCGAATACTTAAGGTAATCATTGACACCCGACGAGCTGCCGGAAGGAGCTGGCTGTGCAGGATTAGCAGGTGCAGCCGGTCCTGCCGGAGCCGGCTGTCCGGGCGCACCGGCTCCGTTGGGGGCACCAGCTCCGTTCGGGGCGCCGCCGCCACCGCCGTTATTCTGAGCAGCGGCTCTTTTGGCTGTTTCAATCTCCTGCTTTATCATTTCATGTTCTGCATTTTTGGTATCTATGTAATTAGAAACGAGCTCTCTCTTCAGCGTAGTCTTTTTTGTGTTATCGTCCGCAAGAGGAACTGGTCCTCTGCCTCTCAGTGCACGGTGTTGTCCTGCGTTTTGCGGAGGTGGCGGCGGAGGAGCCGGTGGCGGCGGAGGTTGAGGAACCTGCGGTGCAGGAGGAGGCGGCGCATGCTGAGACGGAGGTGGCGGAGGTGGCGGAGGTGGTGGTGCCTGAGGAGGTACATGCGGATCAGTTGTAGGCGGAGGAGATGATCCGGTCGATGAAGCCGGACTCGGCTGTCCTTCAGACAGGTCTGTATGCTGAGACTGCGACAGACTTGCCTCCTCAGCTCTTGGCGGAACCTCATGCGGCTCATCATTGGATACAAGCTCCGGATGCTGATCGGATTCAACAGTATCGCCGGCGTGCTCATCGTCGTTTATTTCTTCGTCTTCAGGATCAGTTTCTTCTTCCGAATCTGTTCCTTCTTCATCCTTTTCTTCTTCATCAAATACATTATCAACAGACACTTTTTTCGCCTCCTTTATATGAGGAATTATTAATTAAACAGTAACGGATCAAGAGGATCATTCGCCGCTGAGCACAGATTCGACATCCGCGATCGTTGCGTTCGGTTTGAGACGAAGAGCTTCAAATATTTTTGCCTTTACTTCATCGCTTGCATTCATGATATTCAGAGCTCTCTTGTGATTGATCAGTTCAAACGCCTTATCATAATCAGTTGAAGACAGATCATCGTCGGTTATTTCAAGATCAACTCCGAGACGCGCCATCAGGATCCTTTTTTTCTCCTTAGGCGTTATTGTTGCGAAATCCTTATGGTCATGGTAGAACTCCTTGACATCGGCGTCGATCTTATCCTTCTTTTTATCAAGGTATTCGTTGACAACATCCGTTTTCTTTTCCTTCAGCTTAGTACCTGCGTTCTTATCAGATACCCTTTCATACTGCTTTGCAATATTTGTCAATGCGCCTATTGCGCCGCCGGAGGCTTTCATTATCTGTCCGAACATAGAATTGCCGAATGCGGGAATAGCTGCAGCCAATGATGAGGTAAGAGATCCTATTCCGCCTACAATTCCCGCCATGCCTTTCCACATCTGACCTTTTTTGACGGCATTCAGATCCGAAGCCTGTTTCATGCCGTATTTCATAGCCTTGAGATCATTCATGGTCGTCTTTTCTTTTTTGTAAGCATCCCAGTCGCCGTTTTTTAATGCTTTTGCTTTTGCTTCTTTAAGCTCCTTTTTTTGAGTTCTTTCTGCTGAACCGCTTTTGTCGAAGTCTTTCGACATAGCTTTTGTTTTGTTTGTGATAAGTCTCCTGTAATTCCAGTCCACTACGCTTCCAAGAGTATTGATACCCGAGGCCAATAATCCTGCGCCTGCTCCGGCAACGCCCATCCAGCCTGTTGCTGCAGCTGTTTTCGATTTATTCTGATTTCCGAACAGGCTCAGGCTTGATGCAGTAAACTTCGATGCATTAGCGAGAAGACCGGCAGCATTTGTAGCCGCTCCAAAAATACCGGACCACTTTTTGCGATAGTTCTTTGTAGTGAGCGCGTTCATTCCTGATAATCCAAAGCCGGCAACATTAGCAGCACCGCCCAATAATGAGGTGAACATAGAAATACCTGCTGTACTCATCTTTAGTTTATCAGTACTGGTCTTTTCTTTTTTCTGATTGTCCTGACCGGCCGCAGCATCATCTACAGGTGTGTCAGTCGGTGTGATATCGGTAGGCGTGGTATCTGTCGGTGTGCCATCTGTCTGTGCGCCATCTGTCAGAGTTGTATCAGTTGACGTATTCTCTGCTTTGTTTTTGCTTGTCTGAACCAGACCTTTGTAACCCATACCTGAATTCAGTACGCCGACACAGGTATTGAGTACATCGTTTGTAGCGCCCGCGATCTTCACTCCTTTACCTACATACCCTGCAATTTTGCCGACTCTGCTCGTCTCTTGCGGCTCATCGCCGGATTTTTTCCCTAAATTTGCCTCTATCTCCTCTTTTTCCATGCTCTTACGGTTGAGATAATTGGTAACAAGCTCATCTTTCAGGATATCTGCCTTTTTGGCCGGATCATAACGAGGCCTTTTATTTTCTATCGGTTCATCAATGGTGCTCGCCATTCTCATCAAAGCACTTCTGTCGTTGACATTTACTTCTTTTTTGTCCTCGTTCTGAACATCGTCTTTATCCTTTTCTTTAACTTCTATTTCCGGCTCCTTGTTTTCTTTCTTTTCTTCTTCCTTTTCTTCTTTCTCTTCTTCTTTCTCTTCTTCCTTGTTTTCTATCACAGGCTCTTTGTTCTCTATAACGACACTTTTGTCATCCTCGTCGTCAGTAACAGAATCATTCTGTTCTTCGTTTTCTTTGTCTTCGCCTATGTTTTTTTTATTGTCTTCTTCAAAGACAGTTTTTTCCTCCTGCTCTATTCCGTTATCATCATTATTTCCGCCATCATTTATTGGCACATATTTTCCATGTCCCGACATTTTTTATACCTCCTTTTCTATTATCATCAGACTAACAACTGAAAATCCTCCTGCATAAGCTGCTCGGCGGTTTTTTCACCTTTGAGCAGCGGAAGCAGGATCTTCTTTCCTTCTGCGCAGACGGCCGTAACAACATCCAGACAGGCAGAAATGCTTTCCAGTATACTATCATCATCAAGCTCGTCAATGAGCAGTGAGTAATTGTAATAAAGTACTCCCGCGCCGGACATCACTCCGAAGCCGCCCATACGGATCCGAAGGTTGAAATCCGGCAGGATACTGAACAGCTCCTCCATGATCTCAGGAGAAATATCAACTGATATGATCGAAAAATAATTCATTGTCGTACATTCATATCCCGGATCGTCAAGAGTGAGAGTGATGTCCTTCGGGAAAGCCTCATCGTCTTCATAACTGAGAGTTATTACATCTCTTCCGTTGATATCCTCAAATTCAAAGGCTATGCCAGCCTTATCGAGTATCGTTCCGATAGTCTCCAGCAATTCTGTTTTTTCCATATCCTTCACCTCACTGCGCCGCCGTAGCAGCCTTTATTTCTTCCAGAGTGACCTGACCGTTCAAAAGTCCGTGCAGCATACTGCCTGTTTCAAACACAGTACTCTCCATAAGGAAAAGGCTCCTTAAGGAATACTGTATAGCAGTTGTAGTTTCCATTTCATCCGGAACTACTGCGCTCTGACGGAAAAGCACCAGATTGCCCTCTTTGATCAGAATGAAATTGCCGTAGCTGAGAGTAGGATCAATATAGCATATCGCCTTTCCGAGCTCTTCGAGCTTTTCGTCGGGGATACCTGCAAACGGCATGATCAGATACTGTAAAAGAACGAAACCGTTATTTCCGTCCTCGACCTGCACCGAATATGCGATCTCTTTCTCCTCATCAAAAGGGGAGGCCGAGCTCATAAGCAGAATCGGTCCGTTCTCCTGCTCCTCCACATAACATTCATTGAAGTGATCTTCGGCTAATTTTCCGAGCATTCCGAGAAATTCAGAAGCATTCTCCGATAGCATTTTTTACTCCTCCGTTTCATCTTCCGAGATAATCAAAATCTGCGGCTGTCAGTATTTTTCCGTATTTCAGGAAATTAAGCTTAATAGCCTCGATGATATGCTTATTCTTTATGCCGGCACCCTCCGAGGCTGCAAGGTAGGCTGCATTTGTCAGTATTTCCTTGATATTGCTTCCCGATAGCTCAAAGCGTTCTGCAAAAAACTCAAAATCGAGAGGTTCATCGACCCTTGCATTCTTCGGAAGTATAGTCTTCCAAAGATTGAGTCTGACATCCTTATCCGGAAATACAAAGTTTATCATGAATTTGATCCTTCTCTTGAAGGCATCATCTATATTATTGACATAGTTGGTCGCAAGTATTGTTATACCCTCATGATCCTCAAGCTTTTGAAGAAGAAAGGCAGTATCTGCATTTGCATAGCGGTCGTTGGAATCCTTGACCTCGGAGCGCTTTGCAAACATCGAATCGGCTTCGTCAAAAAACAACATGGCATTTATATTTTTCGCCTTATCAAAAAGGGCGCTTATATTTTTCTGCGTTTCACCGATATATTTGCTCGTAAGCTGAGAAAGGTCTATCCTGTACAGGTCGAGCCCAAGCTCGTTTGCCATTACCTGAACGGCCATTGTTTTTCCTGTTCCCGGAGAGCCGTAAAACAGAGCACAAAGACCTCTGCCGTACGGAGATTTTTTTCTGAATCCCCAGTCCTCGTTTACAATGCTCCTGTATCTTACCTGATCGCATATGATCTTCATCTGACGCTTCTGCTCTGCTCCTACCACAAGATCATCCCAGGTGAATACAGCATTTATCGGCGACGCCATAGTCCCGAGCTGATTGGTTGAATGCTGGCGTACAGCCTGGGTCACAATGCTGTCGGTAACTGGCTCCATCTGAGCCGTTGACAATTCAAGGGCAGTAGAAGCAACTCTCTTTATCGAGCGCGGGGTGAGTATATATTTATTTGAGTAAGACATAATATCAATGTATTCTCTATGAAGGTATTGTTTCCAGAACTGAGCTCTTTCATTTGCCGTAAGCATCGGCAGCTCTATCGAAAGCTGATTTGCAGAGGTATCATCAAAAGAGCTGTCTTTTTCGGGTGTGAGCCAGAAAACAAATCTGAATATTCTTGATATAATATTTGCCGCATCGTATATTTTATCGGCAAGTACACTTTTTTTCTGTATTCCGTCGTCATCCGCCTCCGTGACCGGCACATCAACTGCGAAGCAGGGTATCGCACCGAGCAGCATTGTCTCGCAGTATATCATATCAAGGTATTTGTCAAGCTCCTGATAATCCTTTCTGATCAGGTAAGGAAGGTCAATCCTGAGAAGCTTCATTCCTATAACAGATACTGCTTTCCAGGCTGTATAGCCCCTTCCGATGCCCTTGGGGCCAAAAAGGTTCAATACAAAACAGCCCTCTTCTCTGAAGGCCTTTGTCATAAAAAAGGATTCGGCTTTTCTGACTGCATCCTCCCGTATTTGAATATATTCCTCATGCTCGTATTCATCAGCGATCCTGCAGAAACCGGAAAGGCTTCTGTCGATACTGTTTTTCCCAAGAAGGTATGCCGCAACTCGTCTTGAAAGAACAAGTCTTTCCGAGATCTCGGTACGGTCACGTTTTTTCAGTTCCTTTGTGCACAGGAAACGCGAAAATGCAGATGTTCCGGATAACAGCCCTGCGCTTGGCGCTCTCAGGCCGGACAGAGCTTCATACATTCTTATTGCAAGCCATTTTGTAGCATACATATCTGAGGAATTATTGTGAAGGAAGGTGAATATACCCTCATATTTCCTGTCATACTCCACTGACAGCGCAAGAAGCATACAAAAGCTCTCAAAATCATCAAGCTCAAATTTAGTCCTGACGATCTCAAATACCGGAAGGAAATCCGACTTTTCACTTCTTTTAAGTCGCTCCTGTATATGAAGCACAGCGAGCTTAAGCTGATCTCTTGCCTGCTCTGATACAGGCTCTGTATTTCTTCTTTCTATGCCTGCCGAAAGAAGTCCGCCCACATCCCGAGAGGATACCGAAAGATCCCTGAGCACTCCTGTTCTCAGGTCATCGGGAATATTCGCGACATCAATACTCTTTGCGCCGACAATTACGGTAAAGCTCATATCGAGAAGGGAAAACAGATCCCTGAGATGCTCTTTACTGTTTCTGTACGGGCTGAATTGCTCGGCAAGATTGAAATAAGAAAAATATAGATCTTCCGTTTCCATTGACTATCCTTTCTGTTATCCGAAATAGCGGAAACCAAGTATTGTAGTATCCAACTCGATGGATCTTCCCTGTCTGAACTGTTCAAGATCGTTTTCAAGACTTCTGATCATATCATTGAGATGGTATTCTTCAGAAGAGATCCTGTTTATCTCATCCTCCAGCCTCTGCCCCGTAAAGACCTCACCGCTGCTGTTTCTCATATCGGGAACACCATGTGAAGTGAGGATCAGAGTATTTCCCTGCTGGAGCTGAAGTGTTTTCTGTGTGAAAGAAACGCTCCTCATTTCGCCGAGATTGTACTGGATCGTCTGTTCCACTGCTTTATACGGTTCACCCGCTGTCTTGACAAGCATAGGAGGCATACCTGCGTTTACATATTTCATCGTTCCGTCAGAAAGATCTATGTCTATGATCATAGCACAGACAGTCATGCTTTTGTCATTTCTCTCAAAGCTGCACAAACGGTCATTTGTTTCTGCTGCGATCCTGAACGGCTCGACTCCTCTCCCTGCAAGGCAGCGTATGCTTTCTGACGCAAGCATCGACATAAGAAGTGAAGGCAGGGTATTCCCTACGGATTCACCGATAACTATAAATAGATGATCATCGGCTGTGAGATAGTAGTTGCAGAAGCTGCAGCTGTTGTAAACTGTATTTTTAAGGCTTGCGCACAGCTCGAAATCCTTTCTTTCAGCAAATGCGGGGTATGTGCTGTCTGCAGAAAGAGCTGAACGTATTGTATCTGAAACGTCAAGCTCTGTCCTTATCCTCTCCTGCTGCATAGCCGCATTTTCAAGCTCGTGAGTTTTCTTTATAATGGATTCGGCCATACTGTTGAAGTTGTCGGTCATCTGCTCGATCTCGTCACGGGTATTTATCTCAGTAACAGGTGTGTATTGGTACTCATTTCCGCCCGAGACAAAGGTATTCATACTGTCTGAAAGGAGCTTGACAGGACGGATTATAGTGCGCTGGATAAACAAAAGGTTGATTGCTGCAAAGATTATGATAAGAACGGCAAATATCAATACCATCCCCAGTGTTGTGGCGACGGCTGTAATTGTGATCGTTAACATAGGAATAGTAAGACCAACCACCGCGAATACTTCACCGTTATCAAGCATCATAGGCACTACTGCAAGAAGCATCGGCGCTCTGCCCGCAGGTGCGTAGTCTACGCGGTACTGAGGTTCTTTTGTCTCATATGCCGCAACAGTCAGATCGTATTCGTGCAGCTCCTCAAATATCTCACCGAGTTTCATTTTCCGTACCGAATCATCGCCTTCTTCAACGATGTCAAAAATAAAACGCCCCCTGTTGATCAGATCACCGTTTTCATCAGTCATTGGCTTATAAACAAACAGATCCGAAAGCCCGAATTCATTTTTTATGCTGCGCAGATCGTTTTCCGTTACCCTGTAGTATTCATCAGTGCCGTTTTCAAGCCAGTCACTTGCTCTTTCGGCATCAATGATATCGGAAGAATAACGGCCGCAGACTGAAAGCAGACTTTGCGAGCTAAAAACAGCACGCGAATAGCTGATCTTATACACAATACCTCCGACCACAAGCTCAACGATAGCGAGCAGTATCAGAAATTGAAGGCTGATCCTGAGATTAATGCTCCGATATTTCTTTTTCATAAGACTAATTCCACCTTTTCGCAAGGTTTATGAGGGATCATATAACACTAAGATATTTTTCATAAGTATTCTTCGGACCGCCGGAGATAGCTTTGTCACACAATTGTATGTATCTTTTTGCGATCCTGTCGCTTCGGTCATATTTGAGCAGTTCGATAAAACACGAACGTGCCTGCAATGGCCTGTCTTCAAGAAAATGCTCCACGCCTGTTTCAAAAAGCAGACTGCTTCTGCGTTTGCTGTATTTTTTTTCAGTCGGATCACCATCGAATACATCATAAAGGGTATAAGTCTTCTTTTCGGCAGAATTGAAGATCATCCCTATTTTCCGGCTTGCAAAACGATTTTTGAAACCTATTATCTGATCTGCAACGTTTGAAGTCATAAGTACCGATGCGTCCGCTCTGCTGCATGCGCAGCTCAGAAGGTTGCACAGCTCCAGCGCCTCTGATACGGCAACCACAGTACTGAAGCTTCCGCAAACAATATTGCTGATATACACCTTTCCGTAGGTAATACCGACAGAAACCCTGAAATCCTCGTTTGTTTCCGCTGATGCATTGACCTGCTGACATACGCTTATCCCGCAGATAAGTGCATCCTCGGCGTTCCTTTCAAAAGCGGCGGATATTCCGTCGCCGGATACCCTTATCACTTTGCCGGAATTTGCTTCGATCAGCGGTACAGCTAACCTGAGTGTGTTTTCCATTGCCCTTAGGATCTGTTTTCTGTTGCAGCTTTTGGAAGGATCGTCGGAAAATATGAATATATTTACCAGAGCAGTATAACTGCCCTCGATCTGCCCGATATGAAAGGACTGACCCTTTTCATTTTCGATCATTCTCTTCACCTCTCCTTACGGAACCTGGATATTCGTTGTTGCGGGATTCAGTATCTGTATAACTCCGCCGTAGGCACACATAAGCTTGCTTGTATTATTCAGAGCCGGCTGACCGCCTATAAGGACTGTAGGACTTCCCGGAGCCCATGGAGCCGTAAGCACAGGTACACAGGGCATCGGGGTCAGCACGCCGAGAGCAGCTGCCGTTGCCGACGCAACAGTAGGATTTGATAGACATGTACACATTCCGAACGGCATAACATTCACCATTGGCTTGTTGTCCATTATATTTGCTATGGGAGTGTTTGACATAGTTTTGTTTAAAGGAAGAACATTAAGCGCAGAAGGCGCCATCCCAAAGGAACACATTATCTGTGCACCTCCGCATACTGCAAATCCCATTTATCTTACCTCTCTTGTAAAAAATCAACTGTCCGTCAGATCCGGACGAAAACACTGCGGATCAACATTCTCATACTCTTTTGTAAGCGATACACTCCCGACCGATTCACATATCAGCCTGGAAGAAACTGCTCCTGCTCCGAGTATCATAAAAAACCTTCCGTTTTCATCCGCAGTCGCGGAGTAAGCCGGCATCAGAACAGAGCCGATACGCGAATGGTCGTATTTCAGCGGATCCGATAAACGATAGCTTCCGTTTCTGCAGTCAGGCTCCGTGGATTCAGAAAGGAATATATCCTCACTGCCGCCGTCACTGCCGGAAAGCCTGAAGCTCCTGCCGTCAAGCCGCACTCCGTCCGGATGAAAGACCGAAACTTTGCAGTCCCCTGCCTTACAGTCTGAAAGCAGCTTAAAGCCTGACGATTTGTTGCAGTTAACTATCGTTACCGCAGAGCCCGGCTCCGACCTGCCCTCGACACGAAGGCAATCAGAGGGTACGGGATACACTCTGCCCGGCTTCAGTCTTATTACCATCATCTGAATTGATCCCTCTGTAACATCCGCATCCTTGCTGCTGAGAATGAATTGTCCGCCCTCAGCATTAACCGTATAGCAACCCGGTCTGAGATCAGTGAAAACAAACCAGCCGTCATTCTTTTTGATCGGAGGTCTTTCTTTTTCTATCCAGGCTCTTGCATTGCTGCCCGTAATTTGTCTGCCCGTAAGGTCATCAAGCAGAAGCACCGCAAGAGACACCCTGCTGAGTGCTCTGTGACCTATAGGAAAGTGATCATCCATTCAAATCCCCCCCAGTATCTGCTGTGCTGTCAGCCTTTTCTTATCTGACCGATAGTAATATCTGTTTCTTTTACTCTTGTGATAGACCTTATCTTCTCGGATTCTATCTCGACAGGGTAGACCTTATAGAACAAAGACAGTCTGTACGGAGGGTCGTTTACGCCCCATATCCTTGTTTTCTCTTCCGCCTCAAGCTCAAGCAGCTCGACCTTGGGAGTATACTGAAGTCCGCTGAACGGCGCTCCCAAAAGCTCCCCCCTCAGAAGAGGAGTACCCTCAAATATCTGAAGCACTCTTCCGAGGATCTTTGCTTCCTCAAGAGATCGGAATTTAATGTCGCTGGCAGAATAGGCTGTGATCATAAAATACAGATCGAGAAACATTGAAGGGCTTCTCAGTTTGTCATTTCCCACAGCCGTTCTGTTTACGGAAACAATATCAGTGTTGCGCTTGATATCATACAAAAGAATACCGAGATTCACATCTCCCCTGTCTGAAGGGTGGCACATTCCGATGCCCTCGGTGTTCTGGATTATGTCGGGGACCATCCCTTCTCTGAGGAGCTTTATAAGAGCATCTCCCACATCCGATATTATCTGGTAACCGGGCATTTTACCCATCCTTTCACTCAGGCGGCTGAGGACTGCTGTGTCTGCTCGACTGTGCTTGTCTGGATCTCATTGCCGCTTTCATCAAAATATACTCCCTGGCCTGTTTCCTTGCCGAGACGGAATTCGCCGATGTATTCTATTACACCGTTATCTGAGAATTTTCTGCCCTGACCGTCATACTTGCCTAAATAGAAACCGCCGTCATAGATCATTATGCCGTTTTCGTTATACAGCTTGCCGTTTCCGCTGTAAAGACCGTTATCAAATTCTCCCTCATACTGCAGAGCTCCGCTGTCGTAATACAGTTTTCCGCTTCCGCTGTAAACGCCTTCTTTAAAGCTTCCGTTGTATTTTACAGCTCCGTTATTATACTGTATTCCGGTGCCATCGTACTTACCGTCTTTGATCTCACCTGAATATACCGGGTCGTTTCCGTTTTTGATAACTACCGTTCCGGTGACAATGTTTCCTTTTTCGTCAAGCGTACCGTTTCCGGTGACATTGCCGTCTTCGTCATAGAAAGTACCCTCGCCGTAGTATTTGCCGTCCTTGAAACCGCCTTTGTATATGAGCACGCCTTTGTCATAGAGCGAGCCTGTACCCTCGTACTTTCCGTCTTCAAATGTTCCCTCATATACCTTGTTGCCGGTCTTCGGGTCGTAAAGCGTTCCTGTGCCGTTGTACTTACCGTTCTTGACCTCACCGTCATACAGCAGTTTGCCGTCATCGGTTTTGATCTGGGTAACGCCGTTCTGGACATTTCCGTCTTCGTCAATTTTACCGCTTGAGATCACGTTACCGTCCTCATCATACAGCGTACCCTCTCCCTGCATTTTGCCGTCGGAGAATTCACCTTCATATACGAGCTTACCGTTTTCATACAGCTTGCCGGAACCGTTATATTTTCCCTTGGAGAATTCACCGTCGTATTTCAGGATACTTTTTTCATATTCCTGTCCGTTTCCATCGTACAGTCCGTTTGCAAACTTTCCGTCATATATGAGTTCGTCGTCTTTATACAGCTTACCTTTACCGCTGTATACTCCGTTTTCAAACTGTCCGTCGTATACAAGCTTGCCTGTATCCTCATCATACAGCTGACCCTTGCCGTTGTAAACGCCCTTATCGATCTCACCGCTGTAAAGCACTGAGCCGTCATCGGTCAGTATGGTAGCCGTACCGTTGAGAACACCTCCGTCGCCCATTATGCCTTCTGAAACGATCTCTCCCTTTTCGTTGTACAGAGTACCCTGTCCCTGAATCTTACCCATTACGAATTCGCCCTCGTAATAGAGATAGCCGTCTTTATAGAGCTTGCCGTTACCGTTGTATTCTCCGTCAGTGAACTTTCCTTCGTATATAAGCTCGTTATCCTTATATTTTTTGCCTGAGCCGTTGGGTTTTCCGTCCTTGAAGTTTCCCTCATAAACAAGCTTGCCCTCTTCGTAAAGCATTCCGCTTCCGTTATACAGCCCGTTCACGAAGGCTCCCTGATATACAAGAGTCCTGTCTTCCTGATCGTACAGCATACCCTGTCCGTTGTAAATGCCGGCGCTGAATTCGCCTGAGTACTCTATTACTCCGTTCGGATAATACTCCGTCCCGATACCGTCAAAATCATTGGCGGCAAAGTTCCCCTCGTACTTGAGCACACCTGTGTCATAATACAGTTTTCCCTGACCGGAATACTGATCCGATGCAAAGGAACCTTTATATATCAGCTGACCCTCGTAATTATACAGGGTGCCGTCTCCTTCTACCCTGCCCTTTTCGAGCCTGCCCTCAAACAGAAGATCTTCAAGCTTTGATGTTCCGTATAATCTTACCCTTCCGGTATAATTCACGACCTCTATTCCGTTGATCCACATATCTTTTGTGAACCACCAGCTTACTATCAGCGGATAGCCGAACTTTATCATAAGTATCGCTAAAAGGATAAGTATCAGAAAAACAAGGAGTATCAGCTTCTTTGCAACAAATTTGTCGCCGATTATTGCATATTGCTTTATGCTGTGCGGTTTTGCCGCAATATCCTTGGCGCCGTCCTTGACATCGAGCGCCATCTTGCTGACAATATTCTGGGGATTGAGCTTGCGCAGTATAGACCTGCCGAACAGAAAGACAGGAGTGATGAATATTCTTTGAAATTTTTTAAAAAACAGCTGAAAAGCTGAAAACAGACCAGGACCCATTCATTTCACCTTCTTATCCGGCCGTTATTTAGATGTTTCCGGACTGTCCTTTTCTATCCTGACAGTGCCTATAGATGTAAAGTGTCCGTTATTATCTGTATTCTTTCCGGGATCGATGATCGTATATATCAGGTAACAGATAGATGCGATTATCAGTGCTATCATTACGATTTTCTTTAACAGATTTATCAGCTTCTTTATTTTGTCCCACAGCTTGTACCAGAAAGTCTTGGGCTGTTCCGAATCCTCATCATAGCCTTCAAGCTTCAGCATCATAGCGTAGTATTCTCCGTAGAGATCTATCATACGCTCTTTTGAAAGCTCGGGCAGACGCCTGATAAAAGAAGAAATGATATCAGGTACCTTTCGTTCAAGCTCCTTTGCGAACAGAAGCCTGAAAACAGGTTCGATACAGGCTCTGCCGTTTGCCGAACGGTCGGCAGTTATATCGAAAACCGGATAATTGAAGCTTACCGACAGATCTGAGGAAATAACCATACAATCCGGGTTGAAGCACTTTGCAAGGAAGTAATCAGGCATATCCTGAAGGACTATCCTTTCAAGAAGCCGGCGCCCCAGCTCAAGCCTTTCCTGCAAAGGAAGGCTTTCGGTAGCAAGCTTTGTGCTCAGGGTTATCCCCTCTGTGTATCTCATTACGATACAGAATCTGTCTTCAAATACAAAATGCTCGATATAATCCGTAAACGAATCTTTATTTATATTATCAGTCAGCCATCCTGCAAGCTCTGCAAAAAGGCTCTTGTCCTTTATACTCAGTATCCTGCAAAGGCCTCCGCCGCTGATATTTCTGCAGATATAACAGTCATAGACCTCGCCTGTCTGTTTGACCCCCACTATAGGGTAATCATGTTCAAACGTACTTATCACCAAGCGGCAGCGCCTCCCTTCCTGTATATTATTACTTTGTTATTCCCTTACAACGACCATGATAGATGCCTTAAGCTCAGGATAGATAGCACTCTGGGCAACCACCTCATACACTCCTTCTGAATTCGGAGCGGTATAAAGACCGTTGGCATCGATATCGCCGCCCGTTTCCGGCGAAACAGACCAGCGCACTGTTTTATTTGTCATATTAAGGCAAACCGCCTCAAGATAACGCGTTTCCCTGGGTCTGAGAACAAGAGAATTAGGCTTTATCATCAGCTTCATCCTGCTCTTTTCCCCCACTGCCTCATCAATATCTCTTATAGCTGTCCATCTGACATCAATATAATCGTTAAGTATGGTCGTTTGCGTCAGCACTCCGATCACAAAGCTGCCCTTTGAAGGATCAAGCTTTGCCGCGAGCTTAACATTCGGCACGTCATCCTTGAACAACTCTGCATCACCGAAAACTGCGCCGTCGTTTTCCGTCTTGATACCGAGCACAATAGACACATTACCGAGACCGAGACCATGTGTGATCTCTTCTGAATAGAATGTTTTATTCTTCGGACTGCCGGAGCTGAGATCTATCCTGCATATTCCTCCTGCAATATCTCTTTCGGAGGCTTTTGGTATATCAAAATCACCGTTATTATCTGTCGGCTGCACGCTTCCGTTTGAAGCAGGTCTTACAAGGCACTGCAGGGCGTTCTGCAGATCGTTGCCGAGCACATACTGACCGAACGGAACATTCCTCACGCTTTCGATAACGGCAGTATCGCCTGCGTTAACGAGGTTTATTCTTGCAAGGTACAGTCTCTGGCCGAGAGCCGCTCTGAAAAGAGAATCCATATCCCTGCTGTAGCTCGCGCTAATTATCGCTTCTCTCAGATCGCCCTGAATGATGCTCGTTTCAGAGCTTCCGGAAGCATTGGCTTCGGTGGGTATCTTATCATAGGCAAGAGTGAAAGAGGAAGGATCTACCTTGACAATACCCTTTGTGTTCACAACATTACCTGCTCTGAGCTTATAAGTCAGAGTATACTTTCCCTTCTTTTCCAGGAGCATCTCGTTGAACCTTACGGTAAGGACAGAGTTTTCGTCAACATCATCCGTCAGACAGATAAGCTGGGCGTCATAGGAAAAGGATGCATACTGCTTTGTAAAAGTTTCTATCTCGACCCTCAGCTCAAGCATTGAATCAGAATTCACAAAACGCGGGATAATATGTCTTATACGAAGCTTTCCGTCACTGTAAACGGTTGTAGTCTGCTCATAGATATCCTTGACGGGATCTATTCTGTCGTCAGGCTCAGACGATGTAAGATAAAGACTGTAGCCCTCCTTCACCTTATCGTGAGCAGCCATTCCGTCAGCAGACGAAATATCATATGAATTTCCCTTTTCTTCCTCTGTATATTCAAGGCAGAGATAAACATAGGCATTACTGCCCCTGCTCATAGCAGTTTCGTAGCCCTTTATCATAGAAAGCTTTTTTGTGACCGGAGATTCAACTATTATCTCACGACCCGTATTGTCAAATGCAAGTCCGCTTTCAACTGAGATCGTCTGGTCGTCTATCGCAACAACATTCAGACCGCTGACAACTCCCGTTCCGTGAACAAGCCTGTTTACGAGCCTTCGCTTGTCATTCATATATTTCTGTTCGGAATTGAAATCCTCAACACTCAGAAGCATACCGTAGTAATACTTATTTCTCTCAAATGGATATAGCTGTGTGTTTTTCATAGCTGTCACCCGATATCTTCGGGTATTCCTCCTTTATTTTGATCTTTTTCCTGCGGCGCCGAGCCGAGTGTAGACAGTGAAAGCTGTGATCTTCCGTCCAGAATAGCCGGGCGGAAATTGCCAAGGGAGCTGTTTACTCCCAGATATGCATAATTGTCAAGAGAAATGAACGAATCGAGCTCTGCCAGTTTCAGCTCGACTGATGCAGGCAGCATCTCCATTGCAAGACGTCTTATTATTTCAAGATTATGCCCGGGCTTTACAAGCACCGTTACAGTATATGGACTGCTTCCGTACATAGCGGAAAGTACCCTTTCATTCTGGTTTTCGGTCTGCTGACTTACGGCAAAGCCTTCGATTATGAAAGGCTTTTCTCCCGTATAAAGCTCCAGAAGCTCCGAAAGTCCTTCCTTGGTACCCCTCATACGATAAAGCCTGACCGCCTTCAGAAGCAGGATACGAAGCTGTTCCTCAGACCAGATCCTTGTATCTCTTATGTTGAGCCATCCCGAAAGCATCTCGAGAAAATCGGTCTCCGCACATTCCGGGTCGAAGCAGTTGGAAATATCTGCTATTTCCGTATCAAGCTCCTCATAGAACGTCTGAAAAATCCCGAGGTAACGTTCAAGGAAGTGATTCTGTCTGTCGCTCCTGCGATATATCTGAGGAAGCTTATCTATCCAGGATTCCGCCGGAAGATATATCATAATGTCGTTTATCTTAGCCGAGGTATCATTCGGACTGTACATCTCCACAAGAAGCCACAGATATCTTCCGCTGACATCGTGAAGCAGAATATCGGATACTCCGGATGCCCTTTTCTTCACCATAGGCGCAAAGGCTCCGAGCTTCCGGTCAAGCGAAAGCTGATCGTCTCCGAACACTTCATATATGGTAGTCTCCTCACCTTCAAGCTTCATCATTTCCTTATCGCAGGCAAAGACGGTAACTCTAAGATCCTCGTCGGAACATCCCTCTGTACTGATGACAAGCCTGTGCCATATCATTTCGCGCTCTCCGGAATCAAATATCCTCGTCATAAATCTTCCGACTCCGGCCTTGCTTCTGGATTCAAAGCACAGGTCGCTGCCCTTTACGACCATATTCTCAAGGATGCCTCTGTTGTAATCATAGGCTTTATTCAGTATAAAATATTTCAGCTTTTCTCGCATAGAAAAGGCCCCTCTGTGTGATAAACGTTTATATTACCGATACAGGATAAACAGTTTATCCTGCATCCTCGTTATTATATTGCCGGATATCAGTATGATTTGCTCGTATTGACAAAAAGCTCTGTGTCGCTCAGATATGCCATTACATTCGGCGAAAGGAGCAGATCTCCCTCTCGGGTACGCTGAGCTCCGCTGCCGTCAATCTCAAGGCTGAGCGTCCCTATTGATACTACAAAACTCAGCCTGTCTATCATTTCATAGAGTCTGCTGTAGATCAGCTTGGCTCCGAAACGGTTGTTATAGGCTGCAAAATACTCATTAATTACCTCTTTTATCCTGTCGCCC
>CADCPT010000215.1 GCA_902803385.1 uncultured Ruminococcus sp. | reverse complement strand
TCAGCGGAGGGACGGCAGCGTGAAACCGTCAGCCGAGATAACAGGCGGCTTTATTGACGCAACACAGAAGGTAGGCAATCTTTCCATCGACAAGTAAAAGAAAAAACTGACGGGGCGGTGAGCTATATCACTGCCCTGTCACTATATAACGGAAGAATTGACACTGTCGGCACGCTGGTGTGTCACACATTTGTCGCACCTGTTATGATAAAATATAAGAAGAATTATAAAGAACGGAGTGGTAATATGCATGGTGGTTTACGGTCGATCTCCGGAAAGTCATCATTTCGGATAGGGATATGCTTTCTGACAATAATATCTGTTATGCTTTGTGCTGTTTCCTTAGCCCCGGCTGTCAGAGTAAATGCAGCACAGGAAAAATACGGCTACACGGCAAAAATAAAGATAAAGACCATAAATGATGCCGACGGCTGGAACAGTGCATGGCTGAAGCTTTACGCAAAAAAGGACTACGGCACCGGCAGCGAATATGAGGTGTGGAAATGGCAGGACATAAAATCATCTGTGGATGACTCAGGGGATGTATTTGAGGGTGAAATGTTCTGTTCTGACTGTGCTTTTCCTTCAAAAATAGAAGTATATACAGATTTCGGCGGCGGTTTCACCCTTCGCAAATGGGAAGGCGAGGTAACGATATATGTCAACGGTGTCAATGTCAAAAAGGAGAATATCAGCTCCAATTCCGGTGTTTTCACATCATCAAATGATACCAACACTGTTACCATAGACAAAACATACTATCCTGTTCCGCAGAAGATCAATGTTGCAACTTATGATAAGCAGATTTTACCTGATGGCGACCCCTTCGGCAAGCTTTATCAGCAATCAGGAACTGCTAAATGTCATGGTCAGGCTTTTGTTACGGCTGTGGATCAGTATGACGTTGTCTGGCACAGGAATTTCGGAAGCGTTAAAGCTGTGTCCGGCGGCGGAAATGATTACAGCAAGGTATATACATATGACAAAGCGGAAAACATCACCTCCCCGGTTACGGATAAATGGGAAAAAGGCAGCTATGAGATTGGCGATACCGGATTCGGTCAGATGATAACTCTTACAAGCAGCTCGGGAGTCGATCACCAGAGCCAGTATAAGCTTACATTCACAACAGCAAATTTCCTTGTACCGACCGTTACCAGAACATTTGACGTGTATTTTGTGTTCCGCCATAAGGTGAAGGTCATGATGGGAGACAGTGAGCTTCTTACCGCTGATGATATTTCCGGCAAATGGGTCAATATTGATCCTGTCAAATTCGCATCCGTTCCTAAGGGTTATAAGGTAAAGGAGCTTACAAAAACCTCCGGCGCAGGAAAGCTCGAAAAAAGTGACGACGGAAAATATCAGTTTACATTCAGCATAAGTGACGCTGTTCTTTCCGCTGAAACCGAACCGATAAAGTATACTGTTTATTTTAACGGCAACGGCGGTACGGGAAATGTCAATTTCATGAATATGACTTATGAGAAAACAGCGAGACTGCCATCCAACTCATTCATTAACAAAGGCAAGCATTTTATCGGATGGAACACAAAGGCAAACGGCAAGGGTACAGCCTTTGGAAACAGGGAATTTGTAAAGAATCTTACCGAAACAGACGGCGGCTCGGTAACTCTTTATGCACAGTGGGAGGATAATGTTTATGATGTAACGCTGAGCTATCCTGATGAGATACTGTCACTCCCGGATGGGCTGAAGCCCTACACCTCACAATCGGTCAGACACGGCGGTGACATATCTGTCCCTGAGATGATAAAAACAGATTCCGCTGAAGGGCATTATGTATTTGTTTCTGCCGGCAGCTCGCTCAAGGACATTACATCGGATGAGGAAATAGAGCTGACTTATGAAAAGAAGCCTCACAGCTTCGGCGCTCCTGTTGTAACAAAAGCACCCGACTGTACACACAAGGGAGAGCAGATAAGAATATGCGAAGACTGCGGATATGAGGAAATAACAGAGCTTGAGGAGGTTCATCAGGGACTTGTCGTTACTCCCGAAAAGCTGCCCACCTGCACAGATCCCGGGCATACGGAAACAAAATACTGCGAGATCTGCAAAAAATGGATAGATAAGGGCGAGGAGATACCCGCCGCAGGACACAGCTATGACGAGCCTCAGTGGAAATGGAACGACGACTGTACCGCTGCAGAAGCTGTCTTTGTCTGCAAAAGCTGCGGAGAAATCAGTGCTGTAAAGACTGAAAGTCAGAATCAGATAATAAAGACCGAGGAGGGAGCCGATACAAATTATACTGCGGCAGTTACCTTTAACGGTCGGGAATATACGGGAATATACAGCCACGATAATGCAAATTCGGATAATAACTCCTCGGTGATAGGCTCTGTATTCGGAAACGGTTCGGTGGTTGTAGTCATACTGATCCCTGTGTTAGCTGTTATTATTGCAGCAGCTGCAATTTTTGTACACAAGAAAAAAACGAAGCAGTATAGCGATGATAAGAAAAATGCCGAGGATGAAAAATAAAACCGATTTTATGTTGTGTATTATAAAAATTTTGATAAAATCAATAAAGTGTTTATTATACGGCGGTGCATTACTGTCGTAAAGAGGTGGGTGATAGCTTGAATTTATATATATTTCCGAATGCAGTAGTTTTTGTCTGCTCCTTGATAGGCTTCATTTACGGAATAAGAAAGCTTGTCAGAGGAAAAAAAGCGGTATTTCCCAAGATGGTCACGGGAGCTGTCGGCTGTATCGCACTCGGAAGAATGTATCAGCTTGTAAAAATGGCGACCGGAGGAAGAATCGAAGGGGAATTTCAGCTGGGATTTTTAGGCGTTTTAGGATGTATGATGTTTTTCTTCTCTGCAAATTTCGGACTGATGGACAAGATCGCAGATGACGGAGCTAAGGAACTGAGGAAATACCGTATCATAGCTTTTGCAGCTCCTGCTCTTTCGCTTGCGATTTTTATTGCAACGATCTGCTTTTATGATACTGTACTTCCGATAAAGCTGTTGGCGGGTGCGGCAACTCTTTTCATTATGCCTGCAAGCTATTTCAACCTGAAACATTTTCTTTTGCCGGATGTAGAGCTTGGCATAATAAAGTGTCTTAAAAGCTACAATTTGCTTGTACTGATTTTTTGCTTTCTCAGCGAAGCGGAAATGATAGCACTGATATATAAGCTCTGGAACTTTGAGTGGCTGATAGCCGCTGCAATGGGTATAGTAATACTCGGAATAGTACCAAGCGTCAAGAAAGGGATGGATAAATGGACATCTTAGCTTACATACTTTTTATCAGTGTTGTAACTCCCCTTTTGCTGTCATTGCTGCTGCTTGATGGAAGATCAAGACTGATATCCTCTTATCTGATAATCGGTATGTTCGTATCGCTGTTTGTTTCGGAGCTTAACACCCTGATCCTGAACAGCGTTGACAAGGATATGGTCTATGTTTCAACAACGATAACGCCTGTTACTGAGGAAGTATTAAAGGCTTTGCCTGTGCTGTTTTATGCCTTTGTTTTTTCGGATCGTATAGAAAAGCTGACTCCGATCTCTTTTTCACTTGGCATTGGCTTTGCTCTTTTTGAAAATATGGTCGTACTTGTTCAGAGCATATCAAACGTCACAATAAGCTGGGCTATAATAAGGGG
>CADCPT010000214.1 GCA_902803385.1 uncultured Ruminococcus sp. | reverse complement strand
TAACGACCTGTATTATAATTACCTGTTAAAGAACGACGTTAGTGCTGACCACATCATAAAGCTTTCATTTGATATGCAAAAATGGCAAAGCCTCCGTGATCCGCAAAGGCTTTACCACTACATTTCAGAACAGATTCTGGATGAACAGCGTTATTATATTTTTCTTGATGAGATACAGATGGTTGAGGGCTTTGAGGAGGTAGTCAATGGAATAAAAGCTGAATTTAACAGTGATGTCTATATAACAGGTTCAAATTCCAAGCTTCTCTCGGGAGATATCAATACAATATTCCGCGGACGTGGAATTGAGATCAGGGTCTTTCCGCTTTCATTCCATGAGTTTTATGAACAGAAGAGCAACACAGATAAAGCAGCAGCATTTAATGAATACATCATGTATGGCGGTCTGCCATACGCTGTTTTAGAAAGTAAAGCAACTGATAAAGCTGCTTATCTGAAAATGATATGTGACACTGTCGTTACAAGAGATATTATCGACAGCTATCATATCAAGGATGAGGCTTTGTTTTCAGCAGTTACTAACCATCTTTGTTCTTCCATAGGCTCTTATGTTTCTTCTTCCAAAATAGCCAATACACTGAAAAGCAATGGATATAAATCAGTTGATAACGAAACGGTTTCAAGATATCTTTCCTATATGTGTGATGCATTTCTTTTTTATAAGGTCTCTCGTTTTGACATCAAGGGCAAAGAATACCTTAAAACGCAAAACAAATACTATATCTGTGATATGGGAATACGGAATTCTAAAATCAATTTTCGACAGCTCGAGATGACGCATATCATTGAAAATATTGTTTATCTGGAGCTTATCCGCAGAGGTTATATTGTTGATATTGGAAAAAACAGAGAAAAAGAGATTGATTTTCTCATAAAAGACCTGAATGGTGAACAGTATTACATTCAGGTATCATATTCCATTGAGGATCCTCAGACCAAAGAGCGTGAAATATCCGCCTTCTACCATCTTGACGACGGGTATAAAAAAATCCTGATAACAATGGATAACAACCCATTTACACAGTTAGAGAGAGGATACAAAAAGCTTCACCTGTTTGATTTTCTTCTGAACAACAACTCATTGAAAGAAATATAATCATTTTAGGGAGCAGAATTCACGCATTGCAGATGTCTGCACTTTTTGAATTTAATATTGATATCTGTTTTTTCTTGGGCTATAATAATATGTAACACAGCAAATTATGAGGTGACGATATATGTATCTTGAATCTATTTCACTTAAAAACTTCAGATGTTTTGAAGAATGTACGATACAGTTCAATAAAAAGCTTACCGTTATTGTAGGTTCAAACGGTACCGGAAAATCCACATTGCTTGACGCTGCTACCATTGCAGCCGGAACATACATTGCAGCTATGGATGGTGTACAAAAGTATAGAATCAGAAAAGAAGATGCCACCTTCAAATATTTTGATCTCGGCAGCAGCATTGACGTTCAGCCGCAATACCCTGTGGTAATCAATGCTACAGGTGTGATAAACGGTAAAAATGTAAAATGGGAACGGGCATTAAACCAATCTACAGGGAAAGATCCTCTTTCTAATGCAAGAGAATTAACTTCTGCTGCCTTAGAAGCTCAATCAAGATTCCGGAACGGTGACGAAACCCTTCTTCTTCCCTTGATCGCATATTACGGGACCGGACGCTTATGGGCACAGCATAAGGAAAAGAAAGATGATGCTTTTGCAAATAATTCAAGAATAAACGGATATATAGATTGCCTGGACGGAGCGGCAAACAACAAACTGATGATGCGATGGTTTCAAAAAATGTCCATACAACAACATCAGAAAAGCAGAGCTATCCCTGAACTGAATGCTGTTTGCAGCGCAGTAGAAAAATGCTTTTCAGCGATCACTGGCTACAATGATGTCAAAGTGCAATACAACTTTGATACCAATGATCTTGATCTTATTTATTCTATCGGTAACCAAAAACAACGAATGCCTGTAAACCGTTTAAGTGACGGGTATAAATGTACACTTAGCTTAATAGCTGACATAGCTTACAGAATGGCTTTACTGAATCCACAGCTCCTGGATTGTGTTCTTGAAGATACCTCCGGTATTGTCCTGATAGATGAGGTTGACCTACATCTTCATCCTCAGTGGCAGAAAAGAATCATTTCGGATCTGACTGATATTTTTCCTCGTATTCAATTTATTGTAAGCACCCACGCACCATGCGTAATCAATTCCGTGAGAAGCGAAAATATTGTAATATTGGACAATAAGGCCATTAGAACGCCCGAGGGAGAAGTATATGGTAAAGATACAAACACCATCGTTAAGGGCGTAATGAAATC
>CADCPT010000213.1 GCA_902803385.1 uncultured Ruminococcus sp. | reverse complement strand
GGGTCGAGGATATCATGTAAGGGCGAAGTCCTGTCGTTCAGTATTTCACGTACTCTTTCTGCACAAAGTCTGAAATAAAGCGGATTATAGGTTTTGGGATAGGGGCTTTTTTTGCGGTCTATGATGCTGTCCGGCAGAAGCCCCCTGAATGCAGCTCTGACTATGCCTTTTTCCCTGCCGTTAAGAGCTTTTAATTCCCATGGAAGATTATATGCATAATCTACTATTCTCCAGTCACAGAACGGAACACGAACCTCAAGCCCGCTGTACATAGACATCCTGTCCTTGCGGTCAAGCAGCGTCTGCATAAACCAGTTGAAATTCAGGGCGAACATTTCTCTCATTCTTTTGTCGAGCGGAGTATCGGTGCTGAGCTTCGGGGCCGCTGCGCAGGTGTCAAGGTATTTCTGACGGACATATTCTTCACCCCGCGGCAGAAAGCCTTTTTTCAGAACCGACCTGCGTATATCAAGAGATCTTGACCATGGGAAACAGTCTTCAAACAAAATATCCTTGTTATGATACCATGGGTAACCTCCGAAAAGCTCGTCGGCACATTCGCCGGAAAGACCCACTGTGAAATCTTCCTTGATCCTGCGGCAGAAAAGCAGCAGTGAAGAGTCAACATCCGTCATGCCCGGAAGTCCCCTTGCCTCAACCGCAGGGTACAGGGCTTCAAACAGCTCACGGTTGTCAAGTATCACACTGTGGTGGCAGGAGCCTGTGTGAGACTGCATAATGCCAATGTATTCACTGTCCGGAGAAGGCTGGAAAAGGCTGCTTTCAAAGTATTTGTCATTATCCTCATAATCGATCGAATAGGTGTCTATAGGAGGCAGGCCGTTTTCTTTTCTGTGCTCTGCTGCAATGTAGGTGATTATGCTGGAATCAAGTCCGCCCGATAAAAAAGTGAAAAGAGGAACATCCGATACAAGCTGACGTCTGACCGAATCCGTGATAAGCTCTCTTACTTCCTTTATTGTAGCTGCTTCGTCGCTTGTATGCTCAAAAGCTTTAAGTGTATAATACTTGTGAAGCGAAATGGCTTTGCCGTTGTAGATACCGTACTGACCCGGCAGCAGCTCGCTGACGTCCCGGTAAACTCCCTGTCCTGATGTTCTTCCGGGACCGATAAGGAACAGCTCTGCAAGACCGTTTTCATCTACTGTATGGGATATCATAGGGTTTTGCATCAGGGCGTTCAGATCCGATGCAAAAACTATTCCGCCTCTGTAGGTGCAGTAGAACAACGGCTTGACTCCGATCCTGTCGCGCGCAAGGAAAAGAGCTTCGCCGTCCCATATCGCAAAGGCAAATATTCCGTTGAACATTTCGCAGCATTTGCTTCCGTATTTTATAAATGTATTCAGCACGACCTCTGTATCTGACCGCGTCCGGAAAGTGCAGCCTTCTGATATCAGTTTGTTTCTTAATTCATCGGTATTGTACAGTTCTCCGTTATATACTATCGTATACTCTTTATCCTTTTCACGTATTGTCATGGGCTGATGACCGTTTACTAAATCAATAACTGCAAGCCGACGATGCACAAGACCGATGCAGCCGCATGTATAGCTTCCGCTGTCATCGGGTCCGCGGCAGCTCATTGCTTCGGACATCGAAGAAAGGATCCCGGACGCATCGTTCATATCAAGATCTCTGTCATACCAACCGGCTATTCCGCACATAAGAATCAACTCCTTCCTGACATTATATGCAGGAGGAGTTGTTTTACGACAAATATTTCAATTGTTCAGCCGCATTCGCTGCACCCTCCGCAGCTTCCGCATCCGCCTGACTTGCAGCCGTATTTTTCGGCTTTTTCTATGTTATTTTTCAGAAGCCTGTTAATATCGAGCACCATACATTCTTCTGACTCCTCAAAGCCGTTACAAGTATAAACACCTCTTGCTATATCAGTGGAATCAAGTCTTATTTCCGTTACGCCCTTATCCTTGGCTTCCTCAATAAGCAATTCAATAAGCGTCGTTGCATAGCCCTGACGGCGATAGTCTTTTTTTGTGTAAACATTCATTATCTGAGCTCTTTTTCCCGACGGGTGTGAAAAAGTCGGCATAATATCAAAATAGCTGATCGAGGCGCAGCACACAGGCTCATCCTCAATAACTATCCATGTTGACTGGTCGCCGTTCAGAAAGTATGACCTGACACTTTCCGTAAAAGAGGGGGTGAAAACATGTCCATCCCCGAGATCGTTTACTTCCTTCAGCATTTCAAGCCTGAGTGAAACGAGAGTATCAATATCCTTTTCCGAAGCCCTGTACATTTTTATCAAAACAAACACATCCGTTCAATTATGTTTTCCGTCTGAAGCGGTATTATAATAATATCAGAAAAAAGCAAAAATATCAATATCATCCGTTGTGAAACGTGTTCCAGGGTGTATTTATACTCTGAAATACATCAGGCCTGAGTTATTATATTCAGAAATGTAACGGGTTTGTAACAGGTTCCAGAAAAAATATCTTGAAATAACAAGCGGGAAGCTGTATAATAAAAATCCAGAGTCTCAATCCACCTGAACTCACCGCAAAGTGAGGCCAGACGCAAGGCAGCCAGTGAACAAGCAAAAAGGAATGGAAT
>CADCPT010000212.1 GCA_902803385.1 uncultured Ruminococcus sp. | reverse complement strand
AGAGATGCAAAGCTTGCCGCAGCGCAAGAAAGAATGCTCAGAGACCCGAAAGAGAGATGTTCACAGGAATCTGTGCAGCTTGCGGTAAGGAAGCAAGAGTTCCCTTCAAGCCGCGTGAGGATCGCCCTGTATACTGCAGCGAGTGCTTTGCAAAGATGAAAGAGGAGCAGGAGTAATTAATACTTAGCTTTCCTTAGGTCGCAGGAAATGCGTTTCGGCGCAGCTTCCTGCGGCCTTTTTCTTTTATCCGGGAGCCGTTTTTATAACAGTGTTCCAACTTGCAGCAGCTTTTTCAGAGGGGGCTGCCGCGCAGCGACCGGGCTTTATGATGATTAAGGGGCTGTTCTGAAAATGCCGATTTTCATTCATATGGCGATAAGCCATCATGTTGGTCTGTGAAATAATTCACGGCTCCTTTGCTATAAAAAGTGCGCCCACCTTGCGGCGCACTTTTTATAGTGTTTTTTCAGGGGTGCCGGGCGCGAAGCGCCCGGCACCCCTGAAAAAACAAATCATTAGCCGCCCGACCGTTGCGCAGCAACGGTCGGGCGGGTGGAACAGATATACAAAAACCTGTTGTTTTGAACAAGAATATGTAGTATCATATATTTATAATATTTGACAGGAGAGATCACTATGCGCAAAACAAAAATAATCTGTACCCTTGGCCCTTCGACTGAGGATGAGGCAGTTCTTCGGGAGCTTATAATAAGCGGAATGGATGTTGCAAGGATAAATATGTCTCATGGTACATATGAGGAACAGGAAAGAAAAATGAATGTCGTAAAACGTCTGCGTTCAGAGATGGAAAAGCCTGTGGCTATTCTTCTGGATACCAAGGGACCCGAGATCCGTACCGGAAATTTCAGCGAAAAAACGGAGCTTGCCGCAGGACAGCTTTTTACCCTTACTACCGAGCAGTGTGAGGGTTCGTCTCAGAAATGCAGCATCACATTTGCCGGTCTGCCGTCGGATGTCAGTGAAGGAACCAAGATACTTATAGACGACGGCCTTATTGAAATGGTAGTCGTAAGCAAAACTGAAACAGATATCGTTTGCAAGGTAATAAACGGCGGTCCAGTATCTTCACACAAGGGAATAAACGTTCCTGATGTTACCCTTTCAATGCCGTTCCTCAGCGATAAGGATAAGGCTGATCTTGCCTTCGGCATTGAACAGGATGTCGATTTTGTCGCCGCCTCCTTTACCCGCTGCGCTGAAGATATAAACGAAATGAGAGCATATCTTGAGAGCATAGGCGGAGATGATATACGCATTATTGCCAAGATAGAAAACAAAGACGGAGTCAATAATATTGATGAGATAGTCCGTGTTTCAGACGGAATAATGGTCGCAAGAGGCGACCTCGGAGTTGAGATACCGATAGCCGAGATCCCGCGCATACAGAAAATGCTCATAAGCAAAACGAGGGATTCCGACAAACCGGTAATAACAGCCACGCAGATGCTCGAATCTATGATGAAGAATCCGCGCCCCACTCGTGCGGAAACAACGGATGTTGCAAATGCCATTTATGACGGCACGTCTGTAATAATGCTTTCGGGAGAGACCGCTGCCGGTGCGTATCCCGTAGAGGCAGTAAAGACAATGGCAAATATTGCCGAAACGACTGAAAACGCAATAAATTACATAGACCGCTTCAATAAGCGTGATATTGTTGAACGTCCTGATGTTACATCGGCTATTTCGCATGCTACATGTACCACCGCCCACGACCTCGGCGCTGCTGCCATCATCACTGTTTCAAAAAGCGGAATGACCTCCCGTATGCTTTCAAAATACCGCCCGGTTTGTCCTATAATAAGCGGAACTCCGGATGAAAAGGTCTATCGCCAGACAAATATGTCGTGGGGCGTCTGCCCGATAATGATCGAGGAAAAGAGCAGCACGGATGATCTTATTGAGCATGTCATAAGTATTGCGCAGAAGAAAAAGCTTCTTAAAAACGGCGATCTTGTTGTTCTTACCGCCGGCATACCTCTTGGTATATCCGGAACAACGAATATGATGAAGGTCCATCTTGTCGGAAATATCCTTTGTTCAGGAACGACTATTATCAATGATCTTTCGGCGCACGGTCATCTTGTAGTCTGCAGCAGCGATGAAGAGGCTCTGCAGAACTGCAAGGAGGGGGAGATACTTGTTATCCACGAAACCAACAATTCCCTTCTTCCTGTAATGCGCAAGTGTGCAGGCATTATCACCGAGGTCGACGGCGCTGACAGCCATGCCGCTATAGTAGGTCTTGCTCTTAACAAGCCTGTTATTGTCGGGGCAAAAAATGCGACTGCTTTACTGAAGACCGGGGCAAACGTAAACATCTTTGCCGGGAAGAGCGTTGTTACAACAGCGACTACACAATTCTGATCATCAGATAATTTTATTTGGGGCTGCCGCATAAACACTGCCCCGTCCGCCTGACCGCTGCCGAGCAGCGACCGGGCTGCTAAAATTTTTTTTCAGGGGTGCCAAGCGCGAAGCGCCTGGCACCCCTGAAAAAACACTATAATAAAAGTATTGACAAATCCTTTTGCGTATGATATAATCTTATTAACATAATGATAATAACAAAATAGTATTAACTAAGAGGGAGGAGTCAGTATGAAGTACTATGAGGATTATAAAGCGGCAGCAAGGCTTATGGCTGAAAAGAGCGGTGTCGGTATCTCTGTTTCTGAAAGCAGCCTTGTTTCCTTCACACCGTACATAGATAACAGCTGCAGCGCAAGGTGCAGGTTCTGTTCGGAGCGTCTGACAAAAAACGGGATGGATTCATACTGCGGTGAGCCCTGCGCCGAATATGGTCAGAGACTGCTTTATGCGCTGAAGCTTCTCGAAGGGAAAAAGGTTTTTCTTTCGCTTTCAGGTAAGGAACCGACAGAAAGTCCCGATATGCTGAAAGCGATCTGCGGGGGTGCATGCTCTGCTATAGGAGCAGGACTTACGGTCTCAGATGCTGTTATGTATACGAATCTTTCGGGCTTTTGCAAAAACGCAGACGAAATATTTGATGCGCTTGGAAAGATACCTCTTTCTCATATCGAATTTTCAAGACATCACTATGACGAAACAATAAATCAGAAAATAATGAATTTCCGCCCGGGTGAGCAAATAAAGCAAAACAGCGTTCTTGAAAGCATCACGAAAAAAGCTTCGTCCTGTTATCCGCTCAGAGCGGTATGCGTTCTGCAGGGCGCAGGTGTTTCTGATATTCCTGGAATAAAAGAGTATATAAGTTTTGTCCGCTCGCTCGGAGTCAAGGATGTTGTTTTCCGCGAGCTTGCAGTTTTCGGCGATTCTGTTGACAGCGGCATCACTGCGGATTATATTATAAGTAACCGCATTGAGCTTTGGGATATTCTTCCGGGTCTTGAAGAAAACGGTTTTACGCTGTGCGGTATACGTCAGGGCTATTATTATTTCAGCTTTAACTATTCCTTCGGCGATATGAGTGTAAGCTTTGAAATGTCCGATTATGAAGAAATGGAAAGGCAGCATTCAGGCAGCAGGCTCCATAAGCTGATACTCTATCCTGACGGAAGGATATGCAGGAGCTGGAACAAAAAGGGCGTTCTGGAGGAAAGCAATGGAAGAATTCTTTGAGCTTGCAGGATATCTGACAAATAATTCTGTGTGCACTCTCATGGGCAGTCTTTGCCTTTATCTGACAGCACCGGACATTCTTGGCAGAGAGGTGCATGATGTGGACCTTTTCTCAGATGATACGGAGGAAAACCTTCGTCGTATCATAGGATTATTGGAGGACAGAGGCTTTGATGTCTTTTCCTGGCAGGACAGGATAGACCATAGTGTTGATATGGATATGCTTCGCGGAAGATACTATATCCGCGGCATCAAAGACGGTCTGATCGCGGACATTACTTATGAAAGTGATATTCTGAGTTATGATGAGCTGAAAAGATATGAAACAGTCAATAAAGGTATAAGACATTATGATATTGAGGGGCTTATTCTGCTTCTGTCGTGCAGTGACCGTGAGGAACACCTGCTGCAGAGAGACAGGCTGATAAAGAAACTATCAGGAGATAATCATGTGGAACGGAAGACGATATCATTCGCTTGACAGCTACCTAAAAGAAAGCTTCGGAGAAAAGCTTTACAAGCTTTCTCTTGACGGAGGGATGACCTGCCCGAACCGTGACGGTACAAAGGGCAGGGGAGGATGTATTTTCTGCAGCGGCGAAGGCTCGGGAGATTTTGCGGCAAAGCCCTGCGGAGATACCGGCAGGCAGATAGAGCTTGCAAAGGATTCAGTTAAGAATAAATACAGCGGCAGCAGGTTTATAGCATATTTTCAGTCATATACAAACACCTATGCTCCTGTCGGGCGGCTTCGGGAATTGTTTCTGCCTGTTATCAGCCGGGATGATATTGCTGTGCTTGATATTGCAACACGCCCTGACTGTATTCCGCCTGAGGTTCTGAAGCTTATCAAAGAGCTTGCAGACATTAAGCCTGTCTGGGTCGAGCTGGGGCTTCAGACTTCTGATAACGATACTGCGGCGAGGATAAACCGCTGCTATGAAACAGAGGTCTATGACAGGGCTGTTTGTGAGCTGCACGAAGCCGGGGTCGAGGTGATTACTCATATGATAACAGGCCTTCCGGGCGAAAGGAAGTCTGATATGCTCAAAACGGCGCACCATATCGCAGAGTGCGGCTCCGACGGCATCAAGCTGCAGCTTATGCATGTTCTTAGGGGTACAAACCTTGCAGAAATGTATGAACGGGGAGAATTTGAAGCGCTCTCACAGGAGGAATATACTGACATCATCTGCGATATTATAGCAGAGCTTCCGGAAAGCATGGTCGTCCACCGTCTGACAGGTGACGGAGACAGAGAAAAGCTTGTCGCACCGCGCTGGAGCCTTGACAAAAGGAAGGTGCTGAGAGGGATAGAGCATGAGCTGAAGGTGAGAAATATAGTCCAGGGCTGCCGAAGGACGCGATAGCATTGAATAATAGTGTTTTTTAAGAGGGGGCTGTCGCAGTAACACTGCCCCGTCCGCCCGACCGTGCCTTCGGCGCGACCGGGCTGCTAAAAATTTGTTTTTTCAGGGGTGCCGGGCGCAAAGCGCCTGGCACCCCTGAAAAAAACACTATAAAACGTGCGCCGCAAGGTAGGCGGCATTAAAGAAGAAAAAGAATAAACTGCTCTTTGAAGATTGTATAACCCGGAAATATGTGATATACTAAAATAAATAAAATGAGGAGTTGATATTATGCCTACACCACATAATAACGCAGCTGTCGGTCAGATAGCAAAAACCGTTCTGATGCCGGGTGATCCGATGAGAGCAAAGTATATTGCCGAAAACTTCATCGATTTTCCTGAGCTTGTAAATGACGTCAGGGGTATGCTTGCCTATACAGGTACTTACCGTGATAAGCCGGTGACAGTAATGGCAAGCGGTATGGGTATGCCGTCTATGGCGATATATTCTCATGAGCTTTTCAATGATTACGGCGTTGATAACATTATCCGTATAGGTACAGCCGGCGCTGTAAGTGAAAGCATAAAGCTGAGGGATATTGTTTTTGCGCTTGCCTGCTGCACGAATTCAAGCTATGCCGATCATTTCAGACTGCCGTGCAGACCGGTCGCGGCGGCATCATATACTCTTCTGAAAAAAGCTGACGCCGCAGCGGAAAAGCTTGATATAAAGGTAAATGTCGGAACAGTTTTGTGCACGGATGTTTTCTATGAGGAAAACAGCAGTCTTGCAGAGTGGCGCAAAATGGGCATTCTTGCAACTGAAATGGAAAGCGCGGCGCTATACTATAATGCTGCCAGAAGCGGAAAGAATGCACTTTGTATCTGCACTGTCTCTGATTGTCCGATCACAGGCGAAGCCTGCTCTGCAAATGAAAGACAGGACTCCTTTACGGATATGGTACGAATAGCCCTTGAGACCGCATCTATGCTCTGATAACGCACCGGAAAAGGAAGGATTGATATGAGGACGATAACCGTCGGACCGAACGATGCAGGTCAGAGACTGGATAAATTCCTTACAAAACACTTTACGACACTTCCGCAGTCGCTGATGTATAAATACATACGGAAAAAATGCATCAAGCTCAACGGGAAAAAATGCGATATTTCCACCCGTCTTTGCGAGGGCGATGTGCTTACGTTTTTTATCAAGGATGAGTTTTTTGAGGAGCCTGCTTCAAAGCAGCAGTATGATTTCCTTAAGGCGCCTGCAAAGCTTGATATCGTTTACGAAGACGACAATATAATGCTGCTCAATAAAAAGCCCGGTCTTATTGTACACCCGGACGAGAATTATCATTTCGATTCCCTTATCGCCCGTGTGCAGCATTACCTTTACGATAAGGGTGAATACGATCCCCAAAAGGAAAACAGCTTTGCTCCGGCTCTTGTTAACCGAATAGACCGCAATACAGGCGGTATCGTCATTGCCGCAAAGACTGCCGCAGCTCTTCGCATACTTAATCAGAAGCTGAAGGACAGGGAGCTTGAAAAAACATATCTCTGTGCAGCGGTCGGGATATTTGACAGGAAGGAAGCCCTGCTTGTCGATTACCTTGAAAAAAACGAAAAACAGAATAAGGTATATATCTTCAGCAAGCAGAAAGAGGGCAGCAAGATAATAAAAACACGATACCGTGTTTTAGCTGAAAAGGACGGTCTGAGTCTTCTTGAGGTAGACCTGCTCACAGGGCGCACACATCAGATAAGGGCGCACCTTGCATATTACGGGCATCCGCTTCTCGGCGACGGGAAATACGGCAAAAACGAAATCAACCGGCGCTACGGCTGCAAATGGCAGGCGCTTTACTCAAACAAGCTTAAATTCAGCTTTACAACGGATGCGGAAGAGCTTGAATACCTTAACGGCAGATGCTTCACTGCGCCGGAGGTATGGTTTACAGAGCTGTTTGATCGGATCTGATGATGATATGTGATACAATAAGGACAAGAATAATAAGGAGCTGATGAAATGTCCGAAAAAGGATTTGTTTTCTGCGGATCCTGCGGAGAAAAGATGAATGTTGGTGTTAAGTTCTGTCCGAAATGCGGCAAACCGGTACAGCCTCCGAAACCGCAGGGCGAAACCGGGAAAAAAGCTGTCACACCGCAGCCGAAGCCCCAAAATGTACAGCCGCCGGCGCAGCAGGTGCAGCAGGTAAGCTATGCACAGCCCGTGCAGCCTCAGTATGCGCAGCCGCAGCCTGCGGCAGTTGCCAGGAAAAAAAGCAAGGGTCCGGCAGGACTTCTTATTGCCCTTATCGCTCTGCTGCTTATCGCAACTCTTCTTGTGACCGGATTTATCTGGCCTGCTTTTGTTCCCAAGATAGTGCGCAAGCTTACGCCTATGCCCGAGTATTACACAAAGGGCTCCACTCTTTCTGCGCAGGTAAACAGCGGAAGCGCTGCTACGATAGGAAACCTCAAAAAGAACGGAGTCAAGGTAAGGCTTTCAAACGGTGCTGTGCTTACCGGTACAAACGTGAAGCTCAAGGTAAGGCCTACGGATAACATAAGCTCCTTTGTAAAGGATGGCTATGATATAGTCGGAAGCGTTATCAGCCTTAAAACCGATAAATCCTCCGATGCGCTTTTTGCAAAGCCTGTATCAATGATAATAACGCTGCCTGTTTCACAGGTCGATGATACCTCTAAGGGCGGTTCTTATTTTCCTGCATATTACGACAAGCAGGCAAAGCTCTGGAAGCTTATCAAACCTACCTGGGTCGATCTTAAGAAGGGTCTGATGGAGGTCAGCCTGCCTCATCCGGGTGACGTTGCAGTACTAAAGCCGTCGGACGAGGTGCTTGAGCAGATATATGTTGACGAATGGTGTGAGCAGAAGACTCAGAAGGAAGCTTTTGACGAGCAGGGCAAAAAGGCGGCGGAGCCGTATGCCAAGGCGCTTGCTGACAAAATTGCCGATGATGATGACTCAAAGAAAAAGCTGACTGAGACCATAAGCGAGATAATAGTTTCCGAGGTGGATGGCGACGCCAAGCTGAATAAGGAATTCAACAGCAATCTTTCAAAAGCAGCTGCAGATGTCACTGATGATAACAAGACGGAGGATTTTCAAAAAGTCGTAAACAGTATCGTCAGCGAGGGTCTGACCGAAAAGCTCACAAAGGAAGGCGAATACTCAGACTATGCCGGCAAAAACGGAGTTATTGGCGAGGCGGCCGATAAGCTTGCAGGCGGAGATTACAAGGGCGCTGTTCAGACGATCGAAAATGCCGTTACTGAGTTTGATCCTGACGACGAAGTTCTGAAAACTGCGGCGGAGTTTGTTTCTGATGCAGCAAACGAGAGCACAGATCTCTGGAATGACAATGTTGTTGATGACCTTTATGAAAAATGGCGCGATGGGTTTACTGTTGAGCCTGATGAAAATGATGAAGCGGGAGAAACTACGGCGCAATCATCCCCGGGCAATGAGACCGAAAGCAGCAGCAAGACATCCGAGGCCAGCTCCGGAGTGTTTGAAGGCAGTGCTGAAAGCTCTGAAAGCAGCTCAGAAACATCAGAAACAAGTACGGAAAAACCGTCGGATGCTTCCGAAGGCTCACAGCCGCAGGCTCCGAAGGAATACAAGGCTCAGGATATCGAAGCTATTGTGGAGTATATCTGCGATATACCGAGGGATGAAAAATCAGATGTCAGCGACTATGACCTGATAACCGGATGCGTTTTCAAGGATTCGTCTGCCGTCAAGGAATTCTGTGATCGTCTTGGTGATGATACGTACCGGAATACCGGCACTGACAATGAAACAAAGGAAAACGTCATAGGACACATAGCAGACGGTCTTGAAGAGCATTTCAGGCTTCGTCTTGAAAATGAGGAAGCCGCAAAGCAGGCAGCTCCGGCTGAAAAGGATATAGTAAGCGAGCTTGCTGCAAACGGTATGTTCGATCCGGAGGTGCACAGCGATTTCTTCGGCGAAGAAACATTATATGAATACAGTCTGTCTGACAGAATGATGATGCTTTGTTCAGCTGTGGAGGAGGTTGAGGCGGTAACAGATCCGTCGGCGATGTCCGGCAGCAATATAAGCCTTTATTCTCAGGTGAACGACTGGGTGCAGATAAATGAAAAGTACGCTTCATCCGAAGCAAGACTTGAATATATGGAAAGCGCCCGGAAGAAGAACGTACTTGCTCAGGGCATACATATCCCGGAAAAAGGCGAGGTCACAGCGGATGATATTGCAGGCGTATGGACTGTAGACGCGCAGTTCAGCAATCTGGAATCTCCTCTTCTCGAACAGATCTATAAGTGGATAAAGGGCAAGATACATGAGGTCATTGGCGAAGATTTCGATGATGATATAGACGAATTTGTAGGCGGACTGTATGATCAGAGTCAGGCGCAGAGGGTAAAGCAGAAGGTCAATATAGAAAAGGCAGACAACGATAAGCTTTATGTCACAATAAGCTCTGATTCCGGTGAAAGCTCGCTGTATGAAGGATATGTTAAAAACGGAGTACTCAGTCTTAAAATGGTAAAGCAGGAAGGCAATAATAATGATCTCGCTTTCCTTCAGGTACAAAGGCTTGAATATCGTTTTACAAAGATAGACAGCATTGTTATAATGGAGGGTACCTATGATATCAAGTCCATAGTTTTCAATGCTACCTATGATTACAGCGGTGTTCTTACAAGCTCCGCTCCGCAGGACTAGTATAAATTATTAAAGACCTGCAAATTATTCGCAGTCCCTGAAACCAACCATATGTGCCCGCAGAAAGTGCACCCTTAGTGCGCCGCAAGGTAGGCGCACCGGGGGGCACTTCCTTCGGGCGCACGTGGCAGCAGCATTGCTGAATGTAATATATTTTTCTCCTTTCTCATAGTCTGTATAAAAGCAGGAAGGGGGAAAGCCGGATTGAAAAATCTGCAGGATAGGCTCAGAACGGCCGGAGTAGTATTTGTCGCTGTCGTGCTGGTCTGCGGCGCTGTTATCTGTACTCTATCAAGGGCGTACAGCTGCGGTCTGTACGGAGGTCTGGATATGATAGCCGCAAAAACGGCGCTGCCTTCGGGAAGCATCAGCATAACAGGTTCGTCGGCAAGAACGGACGGAAGTGAAGATCACAGAGAACTGATCGGTAAAAACGAATCTTATGATAATGAAAGCAAGCCTGAAAGCAGTACCCCCGAGCCTCCGGATATCAAGCTGAAAGAATATGATTTTATTGCATCTTCTCCTACAGAAAAAGAAATAGAGGAATATGACAGGGTTCATGCCGGAGAGAAAAAGCTTCCGGTCGAAGAATTTATGATAACTCAGGGAGATATCGCCGCAGAGGGAGTGCAGGTAAAAAACAGCTCCTCCAGAGAGATAGATATAAAAAAGGAGCTTGCCGGAAGTCTCGGATTCAGCCTTGAGGATACAGATGAGCCGCAGGTTCTGATATATCATACACATACTCACGAAAGCTTCCTTGAGTATGATACGGGATATTATTATGAAAGCTTTTATCCGCGAAGCGACGATAATACAAAGAATGTCTGTGCGGTGGGGAAGGAGATAGCAGACAGGCTCAATGCTGCCGGTATTACGACTATACACGATACCACAGTCCACGATAACACATATTGCGGAGCTTACGACAGAAGCCTTGAAACTATACGCTCTTACCTTGAAAAATATCCGACAATAAAGGTCGTATTGGATATCCACCGCGACGGGCTGGGCACAGATTCAAAAAGACTGAAGCCTGTGTGTACGGTGAACGGCCGCAAGGCAGCGCAGATAATGATACTTGCCGGTTACAATTATGAGGGGACGGAGGAATTCAGGGATTGGGAATATAATCTGCGTTTCGGTCTGCAGCTTCAGAAACGTGTGCTCGGCGAATATCCGGATCTGCTGCGTCCGCTGTATTTCGGAAACTTTATGTATAATATGAATGTGAACACAGGCTCGCTGCTGATCGAGATAGGCGCTGATTCAAATACCGTTGATGAGGTGCGTTACAGCGGATATCTTCTCGGAGGTATTCTTTCGGATATGCTGCGCGATAGAATACGGCGCAACTGAATTGTTATCCGGTCGTCTCATTCAGTTGTAATTTAAGCTGAAAAATGAAAAAGTGTCGGTAATTTTTCTGCAAAAATGACACTATAAACGATCAGTTTTTTCTGATATAATATAATTAATCAGTGGAACTGGCTTTGTATACAACAGAAACACTGATCACTTAAAACACCGGCGGTGAAAAAATGAAAAAAACAAGAACCGTTTATATATCAGTAATAACAATATTTATAGCAGCGGTAATGCTGATGTCGTTTACCGCTTATGCAGAACCGGGAAATGAAACACCGGGGTCTGAGGCTTCTGTTGTCCAGTCCGTTCCGGAGGTACCGGAGGAACCTTCAACAGAACCTGAACCTTCAGTTGAGCAACCGTCCGAGCCGGAAATATCGACCGAGCCGGAGCCTTCCGTGGAACCGTCAGAAGAGCCTTCGGCTGAACCTGAGCCGGTTTCTGAGCCGGATCCGGAACCTTCGGCTGAGCCTGAGCCGTCATATGAGCCTGAGCCTTCATACGAGCCGGAACCTTCATACGAGCAGGAACCCTCATATGAGGAGCCGTCATTGCCCGATCAGGCAGGACAGACAGAGGTCAGCAAGCAGGAAAGCAGCAAAACAGAAAAAACTAAAAAAAAGGGAAACGTCAGCGTTGGTGATCCGTTTACGGTGCTGAAAAACGTTGCCGTTGTGCTGCCTTCCGATAAACCGGGATTTGTTCCTGAACAGAGCAGCCGATCCTCAGGCGCTGCCGCATACATCAAAAGCGGCACCGGAAGTCTGGATTTTCCGCCGGTCCCTGCGGCGGATTCAACTCTGAAATCTCCTTATGACAATTATAACGATAATAATTCTGTTCTGATGGGTATGATATTCTGGTCATTGCTTGGCGTTATAATAACGGCGGTGCTTATCATTATCATGAATTTCAAGGGAAATGATACTGAATTTGCATTCAGCCGCAAGCGCTATCATAAAAGTGAAGGCAGGGGAATGTCGGGAAAATACAAATATCTGTAAAAAGTATAAGTGCGCCTACCCTGCGGCGCACTTATTTATATAGCCGGGGTTATTGCGGCAGCCCCTACTGAAAAAGAATAAAATAAAGGGGCTGACGCCAAAACTACGGTTTGCGTCAGCCTCTTTTCAGACTTATTTTTTTGGGATCACATCTCGTCGCTGAACAACGGATCGGAACCCATACCGAGAAGCTCAGCGATCTTGTCTTTAACAAGGATCACGAAGCAAACAGCAATAACGACCTGACAAGCTACAGAAACACTCTGTAATACAAGCTTACTGATTGACATAAACTGCACCTCCGTTTAATTATGCGAAAAATACCGTATAACTATTATATACTATTTTTTACAGTTTTTCAAGTTTTTATTCAAATAATGTGTACGTTTTATTCCATTATCTGCTCAAAATGGTTTTCACATGCCTTTTCAAGCGCCTTTACTATGATCTTCAGGGTCTTTATTCGTGCATATTTTTTGTCATTCGATTCGATGATATACCAGGGTGCGTTTTTGGTCGAGGTCTTTTGCAGCATTTCGTCGACTGCAGGCTCATACAGATCCCATTTCTCACGGTTGCGCCAGTCCTCGTCGGTTATCTTCCACTGCTTTTCAGGGGTGTTCTGACGTTCGGTGAACCTTGCAAGCTGTGTGTCCTGGTCGATATGGATCCAGAATTTGATAACTACAGCTCCCCATTCGGTCAGTGTACGTTCAAATTCATTTATCTCGTTATAGGCGCGCTGCCAGTCCTTTTCGGAGCAGAATCCTTCGAGCCTTTCAACCATGACCCTTCCGTACCAAGTACGGTCAAATATCGCAATGTGACCTGTTCTCGGAAGCCTTGTCCAGAATCTCCATAAAAACTGCCTGTTGAGCTCATGCGGCAGGGGAGATGCGATCGGATTAACATCAAAGCCGCGCGGATCAAGCGGATATGCTACCCTGCGTATGTTTCCGCCCTTTCCGGCAGCGTCCCAGCCTTCATAGCAAAGGATAACGGGTATCTTTTTGCGGTAGACGATATTATGAAGCTCGCTAAGCCTTGTTTGCAGCCGGTGCAGCTCTCCCTTATATTCATCGTCGCTGATGGCAGGGGAAAGATCTACATCTGAAAGCTTCTGCATTTTTTTCAGGGGGAATTTTTCCTCGAACGGTTCGCCGACATATCTTCCGCTTTCAAGGGCGGAATCTATTCTTTCGGTCAGCAGCTTCATACTGTCTCTGACGGCAGTTTTTCTGCGGCTTCCGTCAAGGATGTACCAGGGGGCTGCTTCCTCGGTCTTTTTCATGAATTCGTCATATGCTTCGCGGAACCTCTTGTATTCCTTGTGCTGCCACAGATCATCCTCAGTTACGCGCCATTCGGTCGAAGGATCCTCTGCAAGTGAACGCAGCCTGTCGAACTGTTCATCCTTATCAATATGCAGAAAGACCTTGATAACTATATAGCCGCCGTCTCTCAGCTGGCGTTCAAACTCGTTTACCTGACGAATGCGCCGACGGTATTCGTCCTTGGTTATTTCATGACGAAGGAATTTCTGCACTGCACCCTCCATCCATCCGGAGTCAAGGAAGGTTATCTTGCCGTTTTCCGGGATAGCTCCGGCGTATTGATACAGAAACGGATAGCGCTGCTGCGACTCAGGAACGATAACAGGGGATTCCACGCGATAGAATCTTGGGTCTATCTCGCTGATAAGCTCTTTGATAAGACTGCCCTTTCCTGCGGCTGCCCAGCCCTCGATCAGCATTATTACCGGAAGCTTGGCGCTCATAAGAAGTTGCTGCTGGCCGAGCAGCTTTGCACTAAGAGCCTTGGTTTCTTCGGCAAGAGCTTTTTTGTTTTCTTTTTCTTTCTTTTCAAAATCCTTTAGCATGTTACAGTCCTCCTCTGCGTTTTATTGCCGGAAAAGCCGGGATATTCTCCTGATGATATTATACAGTATTTTTTACACGAAATAAATACTTTTTGTAAATATTTTTCAGAATCTTTATAAAGATTTCAGTTCGGCTGTGCGCCTGCCCTGCGGTGCCGGCGTGCCGCCGGTGTCAGATCGCGCTGTCGCTCACTGCGTTCGCTCTGAATCAGTATTCGCAGCTTATTGCCGCGGCTATGT
>CADCPT010000211.1 GCA_902803385.1 uncultured Ruminococcus sp. | reverse complement strand
GCGTGCGCCTACCCTGCGGCGCACTTTATTATAGTGTTTTTTCAGAGGTGCCGCGAGCTTTGCTCGCGGCACCTCTGAAAAAACAAGCCTTAAAATCGCCCGGTCGTTGCGCAGCAGCGGTCGGGCGGACGGGATTGATGAGATGTGCTGTCATCTGACGAAAAAACGCGGTTTACAGAGCACAGGAGCTTTTGTGTTTTTAAGCAAGGTTTTGGTTTAAAATAATCCTTGACAAACTGCCGGCGCTGTGTGTATAATACATGTATATAAATCATTTTAAAGACTGTGAAGGAAACAAGATGCGTTTTTCCGTGCAAAGAGAGCTGGCGGCAGGTGTAAGGCAGCGTCGGAGGATGTATGTATAGCTCATTCCGGAGTCGGTCGCCCGAAAACGTAGGGTGATCCGCTTGGCAGCGTTAAATGCCGGCGCCTTGTCAGAGGTGCTTGAGGGATAGCAATATCCGAAAAGGGTGGTACCGCGAGCATTATGCCCGCCCCTTGTCCGAATGGACGGGGGCGGGTTTTTGATTATATGGCGTGTTTTAATAATCAGAATGGAGGAATACAAATGAACAAAGGATTTATGAAGTACACACCGTTTGAGCAGATAAAGCTCGAAAACAGACAGTGGCCGAACCGCACTATAACCAAGGCGCCCGTATGGTGCTCTGTCGATCTGCGCGACGGCAACCAGGCTCTGATCGATCCGATGAACCTCGAGCAGAAGCTGGAGTTTTTCCATGCACTTGTTGATATGGGCTTCAAGGAGATAGAGATCGGCTTCCCGTCTGCAAGCGAAACAGAATATGAGATATGCCGCGAGCTTATCGAGGGCGGTCATATTCCTGATGACGTAACTATACAGGTTCTCGTTCAGGCGAGAGAGCATCTCATCCGCAAGACCTTTGAGGCTGTCAGGGGCGCAAAAAATGTCATAGTGCATTTTTACAACTCAACCTCCACACTTCAGCGCAAGGTCGTTTTCAAGAAGGATATGGATGGCATAATCAATATAGCCGTGGAGGGTGCAAAGCTCATAAAGGAGCTTATCGACGGCTATGAAGGAGATACGAATTTCCGCATCGAGTATTCACCGGAAAGCTTCTCCGGAACAGAGGTGGATAATTCCGTAAGGATATGCGAGGCGGTAATGGATGTTTTCAAACCAACTCCCGAAGATCCGATCATCCTCAATCTGCCCAATACTGTTGAGCTTTGTACTCCGAATACCTATGCCGATCAGATAGAGTATTTCATCACCCATATGAAAAACCGCGAGTCCGCTATAATAAGTCTGCACCCCCACAACGACAGGGGCACCGGCGTTGCATGCGCCGAGCTTGCACTGCTTGCAGGAGCTGACAGAATAGAGGGAACTCTGTTCGGTAACGGCGAGCGCACGGGCAACCTCGATATAGTTACAGTCGGGCTCAATATGTATACCCAGGGAGTAGACCCCGGGCTTGATTTTTCAGACCTGCCGAGATACAGGGAGATCTACGAGCGCTGCACAAAGATGAAGATAGGCGAGCGCCAGCCCTACGTGGGCGACCTGGTATTCACCGCCTTCTCCGGCTCTCATCAGGACGCTATAAACAAGGGCTTTGAATATGTTAAGGAGACCGGCAGCGATAAATGGGAGATACCATATCTGCCGATAGACCCGGCAGATGTCGGCAGACAGTATGAGCCGATAATCCGCATAAATTCACAAAGCGGCAAGGCAGGCGCTGCATTTATCATGCAGACCATGTTCGACTATAATCTTCCGAAGGCAATGCATCCGGAATTCGGCGCGCTTGTAAAGGCAGAATGTGACCGCCTCGGACGCGAGCTGCTTCCGCGTGAGCTCAAAGCACTGTTTGACAACAACTATATCGACATCGACCGCAAATTCTGGCTTGTAAAGCACACCATCGTCAATACCGGCGTTGATGAAGCTACATTCAGCGGCACCATACATCTGGCAAAGGCCGACAAGGACGTTGAGATCTACGGCGAGGGCAACGGTCCGATAGACGCTTTCTTCAATGCCCTCCGCTCTGTAGGCGTTGACGGCTTTGAATTTGTGGATTACAGCGAGCATTCTATTTCAAGAGGTTCTGATTCAATGGCTATATCCTACATCCAGCTCAGAAAGCCTGACGGCAAGACGATATTCGGCGTCGGCATTTCTCATGGTATTTTCAAGGCTTCCGTGCGCGGTATTCTCTGCGCTATGAACCGCTCCGGCTGCGAGATAAAGATAAACGGAGAGACGATCTAATCATATCAAAGCCCGACCGCGCTTTCAGCGCGACCGGGCTATATAAAAACTTGTTTTTTCAGAGGTGGCGCGAGCGAAGCTCGCGCCACCTCTGAAAAAACACTATAATAAAAGTGCGCCGCAGGGTAGGCGCACTAGCGAGGGCACTTCCTACGGGCGCACGATGGGATAAACGCAGTTTCAGCGCCCGGCACCTCTGAAAAAACAGCTGTTGCAAAATATTCCTCTTCCTACTTGATTTTCAGGGTCGCAGCTATTATTATATTAGTATTAAGGAAAAGGATATGGAAGGAACTTCTGATGAACAATAACAATAACGGCAGCAAGCTTGAAAAGCTGCTGCGCTCTCTTATGATCGACCCTGACAAGCCTGTGGCATTCAGACAGCAGCTTACGGTGATGTTTACTGTTTTGCTGGTGTCTTGTCTGCTTTTTACGGTAGTATATGTATTCCAGTCGTTCCGGCTTCGGTCGGCCGGCGATGATCAGAACTCATCTTCTGCTTCGCAGCTTTCCGGGACAGATGAAACGTCCGGTGAAAAAGCGTCGGCGCCGGAAAAAAGTGCAGATGAAAGCAGTGCGGTGCAGAGCAGCGCAGAGGAAAGCCGGGAGAAAAAGCCGGAGCAGGAGGATGCGGATATCACTGCTCTCGGGGATATGACGACTACTCTGAAAAGCGGCGACGATGTGCATTCCGGTACTTTGATACTTGTAAACAAGGATTATTCATGCCGTTCTGACGGTGAAAATACCGTGCATATGACGGCGGAAAAATCCGGGAGCTATATGGTCGTTGATAACAACGTATGCTTTGACAAGGATACCATAGGGCATGTGAATGATTTTTTTGATGCCTTTGCCTCTGTTTACGGTGAAACGGATGTTATTATCGCCTGCGGCTACAGGAGCTATTTCACACAGGTCAGACTTTACAGCGAGGAAATAGACAACAACGGTCAGAACGAGGCGGAGCGCTGGGTGGCGCCTCCGGGCTACAGCGAGCATCAGACAGGCTATGCATTTGACCTTAACCTGCAGAATATGCAGTCCGGCGGGATAAACTATGACGGTGAGGGGATCTATTCCTGGCTGAATCAGAACTGCGGCGATTATGGCTTTACTCTGAGGTACCGCAAGGGAAAAGAGGACATTACAAAATATTCCTATGAGCCGTGGCATTTCAGATATGTCGGCTTGCCTCATTCCGTATATCTCGAAACATATGATATGACCCTTGAGGAATACCTGGATAAGCTGAGGGAGCATACGAAAAATAACCCCCTGAAGATCAGCGACGGTATGGGGGGCGAGTGGTGCGTTTACTATGTTCAGGCAGAGGAATACGGAGATACGGAGGTACCTGTTCCTGCGGAGCTTGATTATGAGATATCCGGAGACAATGTGAACGGCTTTATAGTGACTGTAAAAATATCATAATTTTATAAGAAAACAAAAATATAATAATAACTTTGTGAGAAGTTGACCTTTTGAGGTCAACTTCTTTTTATTTTCCGGGGACATTTGAAAGGAGGTCTGGAATTGAAAAGAAACTCAGAAAAGCTCAGCGCAAGGGAAAAGCGTTTCTGCCTGATGTATGCGGAAAGCGGAAATGCAAGGGAGGCTGCAAGGGGAGCCGGCTACAGCCGTCCGGAGAAGGCGGCCGCTGCTCTGATGCTGAGGGAGGATATCGGACGTGAGATAGAAGCTGTTTTCGATTCAAGAAGCAGAAACTGTCGCAGGATGGCGGTGGCTGGCTATGAGAGGCTTGCCTTCGGAAGCGTTACGGACGCGGTAAGGCTCATGTTCGAGGATGAGCCTCAGTCTGTCGGGCAATATGATCTTTTCAATGTTGCAGAAATAAAAAGACCAAAGGACGGAGCTATGGAGATCAAATTCTTCGACAGGATAAGGGCGCTTGAAAAGCTTGAGGCTTCCGGCGGAGACAAGGAAAACAGACTGGCGGATTTTTACGGCGCACTTATGAATTCATCGGAGCAAAGCCGCTCCGACAGCGATGCTGCGGAATAATCATGAAGGGCAAAGAGGAGGCTTGAATGAGATTCAGATCATTTTCAAAAAAGCAGCTTGAGGTGCTGAGGTGGTGGTGCGGCGGAAGCAGCAGCGACGGCATTATCTGTGACGGCGCCGTAAGAAGCGGAAAAACGCTTTGTATGAGCGTTTCCTTTGCTGCGTGGGCAATGGCGGAATTTTCCGGCGGCAGCTTTGCGATATGCGGAAAGACGATACGGTCTGTAAGAAGGAACCTTGTCGTTCCTCTGCTTGAGGCCCTCAGAAGTATCGGCTTTGAGATAAACGATAAGCTGTCGGCGAACATCATAGAGATATCGGCAGGCAGAAGGACTAACCGCTTCTATCTTTTCGGAGGCCGCGATGAAGGCTCGGCTGCTCTCATACAGGGTATGACGCTGTGCGGAGTGCTTTTTGACGAGGTCGCGCTTATGCCGCGCTCCTTTGTTGAGCAGGCTGTCGCAAGATGCTCTGTCGAAGGCTCAAAGCTGTGGTTCAACTGTAATCCGGAATATCCTCAGCATTGGTTCAATACGGAATGGATAAAAAAAGCAAAGGAAAAAAACCTGCGCTATATACGCTTCAGAATGGAGGACAATCCGTCTCTTTCGGCTGCAATGCTGGAAAGGTACAAAAAGCTTTATTCAGGTGCTTTTTATCAGCGATATGTGCTGGGGCTGTGGACGGCGGCGGAAGGGCTTGTATATCCGTTTATGTCTGAGGAGAATATGCTTTGCGATGTGCCGGAGGGGGAATTTGACGAGTATGTCATCTCGTGCGATTACGGTACGGTAAACCCGTCATCCTTCGGACTCTGGGGGTTGAAGGATCACGTATGGTACCGCATAGACGAATATTACTACAGCTCGCGCAGGGAGGGTATTTCCAGAACAGACGAGGAGCATTATGAGGGGCTTTGCGCACTTGCAGGCGACAGGCAGATATCCTGCGTTATAGCAGACCCGTCCGCCGCAAGCTTCATCGAGGTCATAAGGCGGCACGGCAGGTTTGATGTAATACCGGCAAAAAACAGCGTGCTGGACGGCATCCGCAAGGTCGGCACGGCGCTTAAACAGGGCGATATAAAAATATGCCGGGGCTGCACCGACTGCATAAGGGAATTCGGTCTGTATCGCTGGGAAAGCGGAGGGAGGGATGCTCCTCTGAAGGAGAACGATCATGCAATGGATGATGTGAGGTATTTTGTTGCAACATACCTTGATAAAGACAGCGACGGCATTTTTGCCGTTGCGCTTGACAGAACGGAGGTGATGGGATGAGGTTATTCGGTAAAAAGGAAAAGGCGGATTTTCCGGTCGCGCAGACTGCGCCGGGCAAGGATAACGCAGGAATGCTTTCCGCGCTCAGAGGCAGCTGTCAGCTGGGCGAATTTGAAAAGCAGCTGTATCGCTCTCTGAGAGAAAACATTCCTGTTGTTGATGCGGCAATATACAAGACAGTGAGGCTTGTGGGCGGCTTTAAGGTGATATGCGCGGATGAAAGCGCGCAGGCCGCAATGGACAGATTTGTAAGGGATGTCAATGTAGGCGGGATATCAATGGGGCTTGAAAGTTTTATTGCCCAGTATTTTGAGCAGCTTATTACTTACGGAACGTCAGTCGGGGAAATGCTCATAGGCGAAGACGGAACGATAGCTGCGCTTTACAATTGTCCTCTTGACGACGTGGAGCTTGAACCGGGC
>CADCPT010000210.1 GCA_902803385.1 uncultured Ruminococcus sp. | reverse complement strand
TGCGCCGCAAGGTAGGCGCACCGGGGGGGCACTTCCTTCGGGCGCACTTTGTATAGCGAAGGAGCCGTGAATTATTTCACAGCCCCAAAACAGGCACAATGCCGGAATTAATGGTTGATTATGCCGGCTGATTATGCTACAATATATGAATAGCACAAAAAGACAGGAGGAATTGCTATGCAAAAGCATAACGGAGAGAAATTCTATATCACTACGCCGATCTATTATCCTTCGGGTAATCCTCATATCGGCCATTGTTATACCACAACAGCCTGCGATTCGATCGCAAGATACAAGAGGATGCAGGGCTGTGACGTAATGTTCCTTACAGGCACAGACGAGCACGGCCAGAAGATAGAACAGAAGGCCGCCGAAAAAGGCATAACTCCGAAGGAATATGTTGACGAAATAGTTGAGATATTCAAGAACCTCTGGAGCTATATGAATATAAGCTACGACAGATATATCCGTACTACCGACGACTATCATGTCGAGGCGGTACAGAAGATATTCAAGGAGCTTTACGACAGAGGTTATATTTACAAGGGCGAATACAAGGGCAAATACTGTACTCCCTGCGAAAGCTTCTGGACAGACAGCCAGCTTGTTGACGGCAAATGCCCCGAATGCGGCAGAGATGTAGTAGAAGCGAAGGAAGAAGCATATTTCTTCAGAATGGCTCCCTTTGCGGACAGGATAGAAAAGCTCCTGACAGAGACTGACTATCTACGCCCGAAAACAAGAGCCGTGGAGCTTGTCAACAACTTCATCAAGCCCGGCCTGGAGGATCTTTGCGTATCGCGTACCAGCTTTACGTGGGGTATTCCAGTTACCTTTGATGAAAAGCATGTCGTATATGTATGGATAGACGCGCTTTCAAACTATATCACAGCTCTCGGCTACAACAATGATGCATATAACGATTACGACAAATTCTGGCCTGCCGATGTTCACATGGTCGCAAAGGATATCCAGCGCTTCCACGCTATTATCTGGCCGGCAATGCTTATGGCTCTCGATCTGCCTCTTCCGAAGCATCTTGCCGTTCATGGCTGGATCACCTTCAACGGACAGAAGATGAGCAAATCACTCGGAAATGTGATCGATCCGTTCGTTCTCGGCGAGCGCTACGGTGCAGACGCTATCCGCTACCATATCATGAGGGAAATGGCTCTCGGCGCGGACAGCTCCTTCTCTAATGAGGTGATGATAAACCGCATCAATACCGATCTTGCAAACGGTCTCGGAAATCTTGTTTCCCGTACCGTTGCGATGGCAGAGAAATATTTCGGCGGCACACTGCCTGAGGACAGACAGGCAGGCGAATTCGACGACGAGCTTATCGCCGCGGCTACAGGGCTTTCTGATATCGTTGACGACTATGTTGACAAAACACAGCTCAACAATGCTCTTGCGGAGATATTCAAGGTCGTTTCCCGTGCAAACAAATACATCGACGAAACAGCTCCCTGGGTACTTGCAAAGGACGAATCAAACAAAGCGCGTCTTGCAACGGTGCTGTATAATCTCCTTGATACCATAAGGATAGTTTCCACCCTGCTTTCAGCCTTTATGCCCACGACCATGCCGAAGATTTGGGAGCAGATCGGCGCAGACGAAGCCTGCGTTTCCTATGACAAAACAGCAAGCTTCAATGTACTTCCGGCAGATGTTACAGTACACAAGGGAGAGATAATCTTCCCGAGAATAGACGTTGAAAAGGAGATCGAAGAGCTCAATAAGCTTATCAGCAGCACGAAGCCTGCGGAGGAAAAGCCCGAAGAGAAAAAAGCAGCGCCGGTGCGCGAGGCTCTTCCTCAGATAGATATAGATGAGTTCCTCAGATCCGACCTTGTTGTTATGAAGGTGCTTGCATGCGAAAAGGTGAAGAAGTCCAAAAAGCTTCTGAAATTCACCCTTGATGACGGCACCGGCAAGGACAGGACAGTTGTCAGCGGCATTGCTAAATACTACGAGCCCGAAGAGCTTGTGGGCAGAAAGGTGATAGTTGTAGCTAACCTGAAGCCTGTCACCCTCTGCGGAGTTGAAAGCAACGGAATGATACTTTCCGCTGAGGACGGCGAAGAAGTAAAGCTTATTTCCGCTCCGGACGTTGCACCGGGCAGCAGGATAAGATAACAGGAAGATGAGATAATGAACCGCACAGAAAAAACAAGACTGCTGATGGATTCGCTTTCTGTTTACAGGGGAGTGAATTCACGCAGCATATCAAAGGCGCTTTATGCACTGCTTTGTGCCGACGACGCCGAGCCCTCTGAATTTGTGAGCGCCTGGGGAGCATTCTTTTCACGGCTTGCAGAAAGAGGCTATACCGACAGCCTTCTGCGCTGTATGACAAAGGCGGCGCTTTTTGACGAAAATGCTTTTTCGAGAGCATGCTGCGCAAAAACTGCCGACTGTCTGCCTCCGGCACTTATCAGCGCCGCAAAAAGAGACATAGACATTATTATGGAGCTTGGAAGGGTCACGCCTGAGCAGCTTCTGGAGGATTACAAATACCGGGAGGAGCTTTGTGATATTGCCGACAGCCTTCCGCGCTGGAGCGCCGGCGAGCCTGTAGAAGAGCTTTCCGGTAAGGACGCTGTGAAGGGGCTGATGGATTATTACCATAAAAACGGCTTCGGGACCTTTGCGAGATACCGCGCGTTCATATGGCGCGACCGCGGGCTTCGTCCTGTTGAATACCCGGACAGCATAAGCATTTCGGGGCTTACGGGCTATGAGATACCGAGGGGAAAGGTAGTTGACAACACAACGGCATTCCTCCGGGGCGCTCGGTGCAATAACGTCCTGCTTTACGGCGACAGGGGCACGGGAAAGTCCTCTACCGTAAAGGCGATACTTAACGAATACTGTTCCGAAGGTCTGAGAATGGTAGAAATGCCGAAGGACAAGCTTGCCGAATTTCCGATGCTTGTCGAAAGGCTTGCTCCGCTTCCGCTGAAATTCATTATTTTTATAGACGATCTTTCATTCAACGAAGACGATAAAAGCTATGCATGGCTTAAGGCGGTGCTTGAGGGCGGCCTTGCCGTAAGACCTGACAATACGCTTATTTATGCGACCTCTAACCGCCGCCATCTTATAAAGGAGAGCTTTTCCGACAGGGAGGGCGACGACCTCCACCGCAACGATACCATCCAGGAGACCCTGTCTCTTTCCGACCGGTTCGGTCTTTCGGTACTTTTTGCAAAGCCGGATAAGGATGAATATCTGTCTATAGTAAGCGAGCTTGCACAAAGCCGCGGCATTGAAGCTGACGACAGGCTCCTGTCGCTTGCAGAGAGCTTTGCCATTACGCGCGCAGGACGTTCGCCGCGCTGCGCAAGACAGTTTATCGCAAGTATCGAAGCAGAGCTTGCAAATGAAAAACGATAAGGAAAAAGGTGATATAAATGAAGAAATTGCTTGCTGCTGCCGCTGCTGCCGCTCTTGTTTTTTCCTGTGCTGCATGCAGTCTTCAGCAGGGCGGAGATTACCCTGTCAGAGTCGCGAGTTATACTTTTTCGTCCAAGCCCGCAACGGTAGTGTGTCTCAGTGATTCAGTCGCGGATATAATGATAGCCTGCGGCTTTGCCGACAAGATAAAGGGCAGAACTGATGAATGTACGCAAAGCGAGCTTTCCTCCGTTGAAAGCGTAGGAACAAAATCCGAGCCGAGCGTCAGGAAGATAAAGGAGCTTTCTCCGGATGTTGTTTTTGCCGACAAAACTGTATCAGCCGATGTAGTTTCAAGCCTGAATAAAGACGGCGTCCGCGTGCTGAATATGATAACCGCACAGAACGCGACAGAGCTTGAAACGCTTTACGGTTCTATCGGAGCGGTAATGGACGGTAATACTGACGGCAGGAGCATCGGCGAGAAAAAGGCAAAGAACCTTATGCTTACAATGTCCGACATGCAGAGGGTAATACCGGAAACGGATATTCTACCGACCGCCTGCTATGTTTACGATTCGGACTGCAAGGCGGCGACCGCCGACACTTTCTGCGGAAAGCTTTTTGAATATGCCGGCGCGGTAAATGCTTTTGCCGAAGCGCCTGAGCCTGACCTTATGAACGGCATTAGTGACGACAACAAATATCTTGAAGGCATCAAAAGAGGAAATGCTTCGTTTATTTTCTGCGACAAGGGCGTTAAGGAAAAGCTGATGGAGAATCCGGAGCTTGCCTCTGTAACTGCAATAAAGAATGATGCCGTTTATGAGATAGAAGCAAATGTGTTTGAGCGTCAGGGCGCGACCGTAACGGATACTCTCGCGTTCCTTATCGAGACCATCCACCCGGAGCTTGCGGAAAACGATAAGGATGAAAGCAGTAAGCCCGAAGAAGAAAGCAAGCCGGAGGAAAGCAGACCTGCAGAGGAAAGCAAGCCGGCAGAAGAAAGCTCTGCACCGGCGATAAAGGTCGAAGCGGATGATTCGCTTGAAATAACCGATGAGCTTTCCTTTACAAAGGGCACCCTGTATGATGAATTCCCGAAGGTGCAGATGAGACTTGCAGCCCTCGGCTATTACGATGAAGCCGACGGATTTACGGGCTTTTTCGGAGAAAAGAGCGAGGAGGCTTACAAGGCCTTCCAGAAGGAAAACGGTCTCCGGGACGACGGAAAGGTAAAGACGGATGAGCTGAAGCTGCTTTTCTCGGCGGACGTAAAACCGGCAGCGCAATAAAACATATAACGGATGCTTCCGGACTGTGAAATAAATTAAGTGCGCCTACCTTGCGGCGCACTTTCTTATAGTGTTTTTTCAGGGGTGCCGGGCGCAAAGCGCCTGGCACCCCTGAAAAAACAAATTTTTAGTAGCCCGGTCGCGCCGAAGGCGCGGTCGGGCGGATGGAGCAATGTTGATGCGGCAGCCCCATTGTCATTATGTGTGTATCAGTTGTAAAGCTTGCTTTTTGCCTCGGCGGTAAGCGCTGATGACTGGTCATAGAAAAGCCCGGAGGACGATGTCCCGCTGGTGACATACCACCTGCTGCTGCCGTCAAACTTGCTTACGGTGATATTGACCTTGTTCCCTGCGGCATTGCTCATTACCCAGTAAACGATATTAAGACGCCCGAGCTGCTGATACGACTGCTTGTTTATCGTATCTGTGTTCGGCGCGTTGTAATGAAGCTGGACGGTGAGGGGCTTAGGCGGCTTGAAGCCGTTGGAAGCAGCAGAGCCTGCAAAGTATGCCCTCGGCAGCCAGCGATACTGGTCGCTGCGGAGGCGTTCGTTGAAATACGGATCCCAACCGGCTCTGCCGGCAGCGCCGCCCTCGGTAAAGCCGCGTCCGAAGGGCTCGAGGTCTGCAAACAGATATTTCATCATGCTCATGCCGATATCATAATCAGCAGTAAGACAGGCTACCGCATACACCCAGTATGCAGCAACGCTTCCGGGGTCGGAAACATCAACAGCCGCCTTGAGCTGTGAAAGGTCATCAGGCTCGTTTGACAGAGTGATCACCCTGTCTTTTGTCCAGCCCGCATTCAGCGGAGAAGACGAGCCTTGGATCTGAGTTATCTTGTCAAATAGTCCCATATTATCCTCCTTTTTGGCTGAGCGCCGTTTTATTTGCTTCCGTATAGACCACAGGAAGCATATTTGAGTATATTATACAGTCAGGCCGGAAAAATAGCAAGCATAACGAAGATTATCGCCATTATGCCGTAAGAGAGGGGGCGTTATTTGTAAAAAATGCCGATTTGCCGGACAACTGCTGTAACGCCCTCGTGCGCCTACCTTGCGACCCGCTTTTATTATTGTTTTTTCAGAGGGGGTTGTCGCATTAACGTTGCCCGCCCGACCGTGCCTTCGGCGCGACCGGGCTGCTAAAAATTTGTTTTTTCAGGGGTGCCAGGCGCGGCAATAAGCTTCCGGGTGCTGATTCAGAGCGAACGAAGTGAGCGACAGCGCGATCTGACACCGGCGGCGCACTTAGATATAGTGTTTTTTCAGATGTGCCGCGAGCTTTGCTCGCGGCACATCTGAAAAAACAAGTCTTAAAACCGCCCGGTCGTTGCGCAGCAGCGGTCGGGCGGTGCTGAATATTAATTTTAAAACGTAATTTTTTTCAAAAAAACTTCTCCGACAATTGTAATAAGCACGTATTCATGCTATAATAACTATGTATGCAATACCAAAGGGGTGCAGAAAATGGATGTCAGACTCGGCGATATTCTACAGATGAAAAAGCCTCATCCCTGCAAGGGCAGCGGCTCGGATAAATTCCTTGTCCTGCGCATAGGAATGGACTTCAGGCTGCGCTGCACTGCCTGCGGACATGAATTTATGATACCGCGCGCCAAAGCGGAAAAAAACATCAGGAAGGTACTGAGAGAAGAGGCATAGCTCCGAAAGAGCATATCATTCAGAAAGGAGCAGCAGCGGCTGCACAGGATAGTATGACGGAAAAGCTTGAACTGTTTGAACGCAGATACGAAGAACTGAGCGCAAGGCTTTGCGACCCGTCAGTCGCAGGCGATAACGAAAAGTATTCGGCTGTTCTTAAAGAGCTGAAAGAGGTCGAGCCGGTGGCGCTGAAATTCAGGGAATATACCGCCTGCTGCGCCGAGCTT
>CADCPT010000209.1 GCA_902803385.1 uncultured Ruminococcus sp. | reverse complement strand
TTTCCGTCAGAGAGATAAATCAAACAACAACGATATCGGTTACTTTCATCAGAGAATATTTCAATATATCTCTGGGTGTCATGTGCCTGATAATGGCAAGGAAGGTGGATGGGATGTTATATATGAAAACCCAAACGGTATTCCTTTACCGGACGGTAGTGTGGTACATACCATATATGTTGAGATGAAGAATAAACATAATACTATGAATTCTGCTTCTGCCGGAAAGACATTTATTAAAATGCAGAACCAGCTTCTGACTGATGATGACTGTGCTTGTTTCCTTGTTGAAGCCATCGCACAAAAGTCACAGAACATTAAATGGGAAACTACTGTTGATAAGAGAAAAGTCGGTCATAAATTGATTCGTCGCGTAAGTCTTGATAGGTTCTATGCACTCGTAACCGGGCAAGAGGATGCCTATTATCAGATGTGTATGATTCTGCCGTCTGTTATTCAAAAAGCAGTCAATGAACTTGAAGACTCTATTGTTCCGCATGATACTGTTATTGATGAGTTGAAAGCACTTGCAAAAGAGCAAAGCATTGATGATGAAAACCTTGCAATGTCTATGGCAGTTTACATGTTAGGCTTTGGAAGTTATAATGGTTTTATTAGATGATCAGGAGGACTCATAATGAAGATCTTTAACACAATGACAGGAAAAAAAGAAGAGCTGAAAACTATCAACGACGGAGAGGTGAAGATATACGCCTGCGGACCGACGGTGTACAACTACATCCATATCGGCAATGCAAGACCTATCTGCGTATTTGATATTCTTCGCCGCTACCTTGAATACAGGGGCTATAAGGTCACCTATGTTCAGAATTTCACCGATATCGACGATAAGATAATAAAGCGCGCTAATGAGGAAAACAGCGATTATAAGACTGTTTCTGAAAAATACATCGCCGAATACAAAAAGGATGCCAAGGGTCTTAATGTAAGAGATGCAGACATTCATCCGAAGGCCACCGAAAACATTCAGCAGATGCTTGAAATGATTAAAACGCTTGAAGAAAAGGGCTATGCCTACAGCACGGAATACGGCGATGTATTCTTCCGCACAGGAAAATTCGGCGAATACGGCAAGCTTTCACATCAGCCCTTGGAGGATCTTCAGGCAGGCGCAAGGATACAGATAGGAGAAACAAAGGAAAACCCCATGGATTTTGCTCTCTGGAAGGGTGCAAAGCCCGGTGAGCCGTCATGGACTTCTCCCTGGGGCGAGGGAAGACCCGGCTGGCATATAGAGTGTTCTACTATGGCGAAGCGTTATCTCGGCGAGACTATTGATATCCACTGCGGCGGTCAGGATCTTATTTTTCCGCACCATGAAAACGAAATTGCACAGAGTGAATGCTGTAACGGCGTTCCCTTTGCACATTACTGGATGCATAACGGATATATCAATGTTGACAATAAAAAGATGTCCAAATCGCTCGGTAATTTCTTTACTGTTCGTGATGTTGCAAATGAATACGGCTATGAGCCGATCCGTTACCTTATGGTATCCTCACATTACAGAAGCCCCATCAACTATTCTATAGATATCATCAAACAGTGTCAGTCTGCTCTTGACAGACTTTATAACTGCCGCGAGGATCTTCGCTTCCTGCTTGAGAATTCTCCCTCTGGTGAAAAAGCAGGCGAAGAGGATATCAAAGTAAAGCTTGCTGCTCATAAGGATGATTTCATAGAAGCTATGGAGGACGATCTTAATACAGCCGATGCTATATCTGCGCTTTTTGAGCTTGCAAGGGATATAAATTCCACTCTTAATCCTCAGACAGCTCCTTCAAAGGAACTGTGTCAGTATGCCCTTGACCTTTATACAGAGCTTGCTGATGTTCTCGGGCTGCTTTATGTTGAAAAGGAGAAGGGTATCGACGAGGAGATACAGGAGCTTATAGACCTTCGTACCGAAGCAAGAAAGAGCAAGAACTGGGCGGAAGCCGACAGGATCAGAAACGAGCTTCAGGCAAGGGGCATCACTATAAAGGACACCCCAAACGGTACTATAATAGTAACAAACTGAGGAAACGACAATGGATGAAGGACTTATTTCAGAGCTTATAGAGCGTGCTGCAAAGGCCCGTAAAAACTCATATGCGCCTTATTCCTGTTTTTCAGTCGGTGCTGCTCTGCTTTGTAGTGACGGAAGCATCTATACAGGGGTAAATGTGGAAAATGCGTCTTATCCGGTCGGTATCTGCGCCGAACGCTCTGCGTTTGCGGGCGCAGTCTCTGACGGCAAAAGAGAATTCAAAGCGATCGCTATCATAGGCGGCAGGAAAAAAACTGTTCCCACATTTCCTTGCGGTATGTGCCGCCAGTTTATGTCGGAACTTGCTGGGGAAGATTTTTCTGTGATAACTGAACTTTCCAATGGTAAATATAAGGTCAGCAGACTCTGTGAGCTTCTGCCTGCCGGCTTTGTTCTTGAATAAACAAGAGTCTGATCAATAGAGGTATTATTTTAAAGGAGTAGAACATGCAGCTTCCGCAGGATTTTATTGATGAGCTGAGTATCGTTCTCGGCAGTGATACTAAGAAATACATAGATCTGTTTTCAGAGCCTTCTTTCCGTGGCATAAGCGTGAACAGGCTCAAAACTGAGCCTTCGGCTTTACTTGAGCTGCTGCCGTTTTCTGTTGAAAAATCGCCGTTTTACCGCGACGGCTACTATATACCAAGTGACGCTCAGTCCGTTGGTAATCTTGCTCTTCATCATGCGGGAGCCTTCTATGTTCAGGAGCCGTCATCGCAATATGCCGCAGAGCTTCTTGATGTTCGCCCGGGAGACAGAGTCCTCGACCTGTGTGCCGCTCCCGGCGGCAAAAGTGCTCAGATAGCCTCCTTGCTCGGCGGTAAGGGGCTGATATGGTCGAATGAAGTTGTCAAGAACCGCGCTAATATACTATTGTCAAATTTTGAACGCCTTGGTATAAAAAACGGTGTTGTCTCATCCTCAAGGCCTGACGTTCTTTGTCCGGCGCTGGCGGGATTCTTTGATAAGATCCTGGTGGACGCCCCATGCTCCGGAGAAGGTATGTTCAGAAAGGATAATTCTGCAATTGCCGAATGGAGCCGTGAGCATGTCGCCGCCTGCGCAGTCAGACAGGCTTCGATCCTGAAAAGTGCTGTTCAGGCGCTCAGACCCGGAGGTACACTTGTTTATTCTACATGTACGTATTCGCCTGATGAGAATGAAATGACAGCAGAGGCATTTCTTGAAAGCTGTCCTGAAATGGAGCCGTTTGATTTTGTAAGCTCAGTATCACGTCCGACCCGCCTTTCCAATGCGGCAAGGATCACTCCTATAGACAGGGGAGAGGGCAGCTTTGCTGCACGCTTCCGAAAAAAAGAAGATGCTCCGTTAATATCTTCTCCGCCAGTCAAAGCTGAGGGCAGACCTGGAAAAACTTACAATCTAAAAGAAAAAAACAAGGAAGTATACAGCTTCCTTGAAGATATTTTCAGAGAGATACCAAAAGAGAAAGTTGATATCATAGGAGACCGCATATATCTTTATCCGGATGATCTTCCGGATATGCGCGGACTCGGTGTTATAAGAGCAGGGGTTCTTGCAGGAGAATATGTAAAAGGTCGTATCGAGCCTTCGCATTCTCTTTTCGCTTCGGCAAAGCCTTCGGAGCTTAACAGAGTTCTTGATCTTTCACCTGACGATCAGTGCTTGTCTGATTTCCTGCATGGTGTGGAAATTGACTGCGATGGAGAAAAAGGTTTTACCGGCGTAGCTGTTGCGGGTATGATGCTCGGCTTCGGAAAATGCTCGGGTGGAAGGCTCAAAAACAAATATCCGAAGGGTCTCAGGATATGTTGATTTTCCGAAACGGATATGATACAATGTCCTTATTCTTATTTATGTTAGGGGTTTATCTATGTCATTGACAGTTAATGAGATTCAGGATGAAGTGCTTGGACACATAGCTCTTGTATCGGACGGGGAAAATGATATTGCGGTCACACTTGATTACGGCCCCCGTATCGTCAGCGTTGCCAACCGTAACGGCAAAAGCATGATCTATAATGATGTTGATGATGTTTATTGCAGATGTCATGGACATAAAATGAGACTGACGCTTGAACGCTCTACAAACGGAGTATACTGCGATGACCTTCCGGTCAGATACAGCCCTATGAGTGACGGAGTACGTTTTGTTCAGACAATAACTGATCCGATAGCTCTTGAGCTGTATATGGATGTCGTTCCGTCCTCTGAAACAGGAGGGATCATGATAGTACATAGTGTTCTGAATAAATCAAACGAAGACTGCAAGCTTTCTATATATACTGAGACCCCCTTTAAGCCTGAAGGGTTTGTTTTCGTCCCTCAGAGCAATGTACCCGAATCCGAAAAGCCTGCCAGGGTTCTTACTCTCTGGCATGGTGTAAAGTGGACAGATCCGCGCCTTTATATCGGAGAT
>CADCPT010000208.1 GCA_902803385.1 uncultured Ruminococcus sp. | reverse complement strand
AGCACAACGAGCGACGACGAGACGACAACAAAGCTATGCGGAATTTAACGCCAAAGATATTAAAGTGTTTTATTGGATATTAGTATTTATGCCGACAGCCCCTCAGAAAAAACACTATAATAGAAGTTAAGGGGTTGCGAATCCTCACAGCCCCTTAAAAATTACTTTTTATCTTCTTCTTCGTCCTTCTTGTCCTTGCCTGTACCGATGAGAACAAAAACTATCACTACAACAAGCGATATCAGTACAACTGCGCCGATACCGACATATTTTACGATATCATCACCGGTCAGCTGTATCGGACCGCTCTGTGAAGACTGATCCGGCGCAGGAGGAGGGGGCACCTGAGAGCTTTCGTCAGCGGAAATTTCCCCCGGCATTACCGAAGGCTCCGGCTCGCTGCTTTCCTGCGGTTCTATTAAGATCGCATTGTAAACGTCAAGACTGATGGGTGCGCCGTCAACCGCAATATATGCTCCGTTTTCAATACTCAATACAGAGTATACCTGAACGTCTATATCATGCGGCGTGCTGTCGAGCTTGTATCCTTCGGGAGCCTTTGTCTCAACAAAACGATAGGTCCCGAACGGAAGCTGCGTTACGGCGATCTGTCCCTTTTCATTTGTCGTGAGCTCCTTGCCAAGACGCTTCCAGTAATAGCTTCCACCATCGTCAGTGCCCTTTTCTACATCAGCAGGTACTTTTTTGCTGTTGGTGTAATAGACCTTATGCCAGAAGGTGAATACTGCGTTTTCAAGAGGAGCGTCCTTATATCCGCGCTTGGTGAGAACGATGCTGCCGGTAAAAAGCTCCTGACCGGCAAATGCAGCCTTTACATAAGCAACAACATCGTACTGAGTCTCCGACTCTTCATAGATCGGGCAGCAGGCAAGCGTAGGCTGGAAAATGATCGTTCCGAAATTATCAAGCTGCTTGATAAAATACAGCCCGTCAAGATCAACATCCTCCCACAAGGCTTCGCCTGCCTCGTCAAGACGCGCAACGCGGCCGGTTATATTATTGTCCTCTACGATATCATCTATGCTCCGGGCAGCTTCCATCAGTGCTCCGGCATCTTCATCAGAGATATTTGAAATATCAACCTCGGAATAAAGATCATCAAGAACAAACTTTCCGTCAGCTATCTTTCCGACTCTAATAAGGGTCATAGCCGTTCCTTCGGCGGAAGCAGAGCCGATAAAGGTGATGGAGCCCTTTTGCTCCGCAAGGGTCGGTATCGCAATAACGGCTGTAAGGAGTATCACGGCGACAAACGCCGCAAGGATTCGGAAAACGGGATTTCTCTTCATGTCTATTCCTCCCTGTTGATATCATTCTTGTCTTTCGCAGAGCGTCTGGTTTTTCTGCGGAAAACAGGCATAAATAGAATTATAAGTATTATAAGTATAACTGCGCTCATTGTTATGAGTGCGGCATACCAGGAGATAGTACGGAACGGGATCCTCTGCTCCTCGGTGTGAACGACAGGCCAGGGCTCAGTGTGCTCCTTTTCCTGAGTAAGATACGCTACCCTTGTGCCGCGCACAAGCAGTCGGTGGCTGTTTATACCATAGGGCGTACACGTAACAAGGGTTACATAATCCCTTGTCTCCTCTATGGAGACATGCTCCATTTCATACGGCAGAACGGTGACGATATTATCGACCTTGTAGGCAAGCACCTTGTCGAGAGCGTGGATATAGAACATATCTCCGATCACGAGCTGGTCAAGATCTGTAAAGAGATTTGCCGAAGGCAGTCCCGTATGACCGGCAAGAACACAGTGCGTACTGTTGCCGCCGACCGGAAGGGATGAGCCCTCCATATGCCCTATTCCTCTCTGCAGGACTTCGTCGTCAAGTCCGTGATATATCGGCAGATATACTTTTATTTTGGGTATCTCGATATAGCCTATGGAATCGCTTATCGCAAGCAGTGAATCATAATCCGCCGCAGATATCTTTTCGCTGTCGTGGTCGGCAAGAGCCTTGTTATAATCCTGAGCCGCCTTGAACATCTTTTCAACGGCTTCGTTACCTATTTTCTGGATAGTATCGTCGTAGGTCTTTATTTCGGTGTGGGCGGTGTATTCTCCGTACCAGTTGCTTACGATAGGGTACATAAACAGCCCCACCCCTGCAAGCAGCACAAGAAATATCCCGACAAGCGGCAGCCGCCTTTTAAGTTGTTTTTTAAGTGACATTATCTTCCTCCGGTCACTTTCTGAGATGCTCCGCGTAGCGCAGACGCCTGATCGTGATCATCAGCCATATTACTCCGGCGGCATATATCAGCACAGAAACGCCGGCAATGAGAATTATTATCGTTAACTGACCCTGTATCTCAGCTGCAAGAGCTTCGTTTGCTTCGGCGTCGTCATTCCCGGAAGGTACAGCTTCGGGCTTTTTCTTTGTTTCTGGCTCATACGGTATCCTTGTTCCGCGGACAAGCAGACGTTTATCGTTTATTCCGTATGGAGTGCAGGTCAGCAGGGTGCAGAGGTCTTCATCCTCGGCTATACGCAGAAGCTCGACTTTATCAGGGGTTACAACGCTTATAAGCTCTGCCCTGTAGGCAAGGACACGGTCGAGAACATGAATATAGAACACCTGACCCTCAGTAAGCTGATCCAGCTTTGTGAACATTTCCGCAGAGGGCAGTCCGGTATGGCCTGAAATAACGCAGTGGGTGTTTTTGCCGCCCGTTGGAAGAGATGTATTTTCAAGCAGCGCCGCGCCCTTTACGAGATTGTCATCAGTTGCGCCGTAGTAAACGGGCAGATAAATGCTGACATCGGGCACATCCACATAGCAGACAAGTCCGTCCTTATCGCAGAGACAGCGTTCAAGTCCGTCGGAATAGTTGCTGTCCGCTATATCTCTGTTATATTTCTCCGCTGTTTCCCACAGCTGTGATTTTTCTTCCTCCGGCATAGCCCGAACTGTTTCAACATAATCTGAAATAGCTGTTCTTGAGGTCGAAAGCGAAAGAACATTGCTTGCCATCGGGTAGAGTATCGCCGCAACTCCGGAAAAATACAGAAATCCGACAGCGATAATAAAAAACGCGGTTTTCAGTTTATTATCATTCAATGCTATTATGACCTACTTCCATGTACGACCTCATCCGCCTCGCTGCGCTCGGCACCTTCTCCGGAGGAGAAGGCTTTTTACGAACGAATGTATTTCAGAATATCCGAACATACTTTTGTGACACAGGCGTCAAAACCTTATTATTATGATAATCCGGATTTTTCAAGAGCATCACTTCCTGATATGACCTCATGTGCATCGCTGCACCCGGCACCTTCTCCGGTGGAAAAGACAGGTCCTTCATAAGTATCGCATCCTACAAGCCTTCTCCTATGGAGAAGGTGGCATTTTGATATGCTGCGCACATCAAAATGACGGATGAGGCGCTCTCTCCCTTTCCAAAACCCCCGCCCTCAGCCGGAGGCTTTGGAAAGCCCGTTCCCGACAGGGAACGGGCAATCCGAAGAGAAGTGTTATGAAAAATATGTTGTATGCATTATTCTTCTTCTGTGCGTCTCTTTCTCATATAGAGAACGAACATAAAGCCTGCGAAGAGAACAACAGCAGCGCCGCCGAATGTGAAGATGTATGTACCGATTCCGCCGGTGCCGGGGAGGGAGTCTCTCAGAACATTGGCCATTGTTGCATCATTTGAACCATTAGCTCCTAATCCACTAAAAGTAAATACGTGAGTTGCTTCTGCTTTATCCGGGTCAGCATCAATTGAAAAATCAATGTTTGCAGCGGTAGTATATCCTGCAGGAGTTGTTGTCTCACTCAGACGGTAACTACCCTCACTAAGTCCTTTGAATTCCTTAGTTTTAGCAGCGCCGGTTGTAAAGGTATCAACAGTTATATCGTATGTACCAGCCGTTGCACCCTCTTTAAACAGAGTAATAGTCGCAGCAGGGGTACTTGCCGGGTTATCAGAAAAAGACTTTGTAAAGTCAATCTTTGCAGTGTATACATTATTTGTATCACTCGGTTCATCTCCATCGTTCAGCCCAGCGCCGCCGCCTTCGTAGTAGTTATCGAAATTAAGCGTTGCAGTGTTCGGATTTGCTCTATCAGTGGATTCATCAGAAATAAGTGCTGAGTCATTCACAGCTGCACTATAAGTAATTACAAGCCGTTCACCTTTGTATTCAACAACATTTCCTTTATGTAATGTCACTGTCATAACTTGTCCGGTAATATCCAACTCGTAGTCATCCTCGATCTCTAATTGAAAATCAACCTCACCGTCAGCATCATTATCAATGCCAACAGCTATCTCGCCGGTTTTTGAAACAGTATTTCCTCTTACAGTTACATTAGTTTGTCCGTTTAAGAATGTCAAACCGGCTGAAGCTGTATCAGTTACTACATAGTCAGCCTCCAGATCTTCAGGGGTAATACCATCTCTATAATTCGGAATATCTGTTATTATCTTATAATCAACAACAGTTCCGATTCCTGCAGCTGCGTTGGTAGCACCCAAAGTATAGGTTCCGTTAGTTCCTTCTTCGCCTCTTATTACCCCGTCTGAACTCATAATACCTTTGTCAAGTGAAACCGGTGAAGCCTTTGGTGTGCTTAGAGTTACTGTTGCTCCTTTTACTTCAAAAAGAATGGGCTGAACTGTTCCGGTAACACCGGTCGTAAGCATCAGATAATAACCGGAATTGAGAGTAGTTGAACCAGTTTGATTTGTTTTTGTTGCTGCAATACTGTTGTCAGCAACTTCTTCCTCCAATTCTCTTGCCAATTCATTCAATTCTGAATCATTCATATCATAAATCATTTTATTAGCAGTAGTGCCTTTCAGGCTACTTGCTACAGCGCTGACAGAATCACCAAACCCAGTTTCAACTGCGGAGTACACATAGTTCGACCCTGACTCAGTTGATCCTGCAACCTTATAAATATCATACTTGGCACCGGTTACTGTGCTTGGAAGTGTAACACTTACATTTGACGCCGCACTTGCCGTAAGACCTCCTACTGCGCCCATGCTGAGCAGCATAGCCATTGAAAGCACTGCCACGCCTGCACGTTTGATCATTTTCTTTTTCATCATGAATTCCTCCTTGATATTATAGTGAAATAATGAATTCCTTTTTTTGCGCCGGTTTATCCCCCGCGCAGCTGCCGACCTGCGCCCAAACGGCAGCCTTGCGTTTATACTTCGTATTTAACGACCTGAATCAGCTTTGAGTCATAAGCTCTTCAACGCTCACTCCTCTCTGCTCGCGCTGCGGCGGTAAGCCGCCGCCTGTATATCACGAACGCACCGCCCGAAAGGGCAACTGCAATGATACCGATGGGGAATATGAAAATTATCCCGCTGCCGCCGGTGGTGGGCATTACTATGGGCTCGAACTTATTGTACACATGTACAATGCCACCTGAACCAGTATTATCATTCGTCCCGTGTATAGTATGGTCGCTCATATTGTAGCCAACATTATCCCCGGAGGCTATAAAATAGCCTGATTCAATAAAGTCTACAAGTTTTGCATAGCCTGAGGGTACTGGTGATTCAATAACTATGTAATGGGTGCCATAAGGCAGACCTGTTATCTGAACAGGATCATTGTGCTTGATTTTTATCGTGAAAGAATTATTGCTGTCCAGATTAACATTGGAACTGCCTGCTCTAATGTCATACTCCGCAAGATCTACGCCTGCAGGAGCAGTAAGGGTGACAACTGCGTCAAATTCTGTACTGTCAGATGAAAGAAGAGCCGTACCATTATCGTTGTAAACCAGCTTATTAACGGAGAAAAGTCCCGTTTTTCTCCTGTTGAAGGCTACACTGTATGTGTCTTCATCAACAGACTGCCACGAATCTGGATCACTGTACGTAGACCCGATCTTTACTGAATGGTTTCTCGATAGCTCATAAGTAGTATCTGGATCTTCTGAAAGATAGAACCTTGTACCAACAGGTATTCCGGAAATTTCAATATAGTCTCCAGCTTTCAGGCTGAACGTTCCTCCGCCAGATGCACCGGCAACAAGAGGAAGATCCGGCGTTACTGTAGATCCCGAATATTTTGTATATTTGATCAAACCATAGTCCAGCTTGCCATCACCCGTTGTCGCACCAAAAACATTATTAAAGAAAATAGTGAAATTGAATGATGTTGTTGTGTCGCTTTCTGTTGTAAGAAATTCCTTACTGACAGTAAGCTTCGCGGTGTTGACATTATTTACAATTACCTGACGAAGATGAACATATTCGTTTGACGCATTATTAGGGTCGGTAAATGTATGTGTCGTAGTATTTCCTGTTTTGCTGACATATACGATCTTGTCATCAGCATAATTTGTCTTGCCGCTGTACATTGTATCTACATGATCAAATGGGATACTTGCAACATCGCTGCCGTCATATACTCCGGCATAATACCTCTTTTTCGTACTATCTGATCCGGTCGGCTTTGCAAACATGGTATAGTAGAAGGATGATGATCTCGAAACAGTATCATCATAGGCTGTATACCTTGAGCCGTTGCTCGGAGCTGACAACTCATCCTTCTGAACAACCTTTATTGTTGTGCTCTTGGCAAACTGTCTGCTGAGAGTTGCCATTTCAGAATACTGCATTGAAATAACATTCTTATCTTCTTCATTGCCGTAAGCTCTGGAATCATATATAACATCCTTGGCTGAATAATCATCAGTCAGCATATAGGAAACTCCGTTAGTTCCGTCTTTCACAGGATAAAACTCTGTAACGTCACTATCAGGAACATAGTTATTAGTATGATAATACTGAGCGTAATTCGGCACAGTTTTGGTCTGCTGGGCAAGAGTATTGCTCCATTCAGCAGAATCCCAGCCAGACAAACGAATTGTATTTTTGTTCGGATATGAGGAAAGGCTGAAATAATCCACCATATTCCACACAAAAGAATTATCTTTAGTCTTTATTCCCATTGACGTCTCAAATGCCTGGAAAACAATCTCTCCGCAGTATTTTCGTGAGGCTCCGGGATTTATCCTGAGAAGCTTTATTTTATCATTATAATTCGCATTATAATCTACATACCATTTGCTGACATCCCGATCCCACTTGAACGGAGCATATAACTTATTATCACTGCTGTCCTTCATAACCGCCGCAAATTTTGCTTCTGAATCTCCCCATGAAATGGAGCCGAAATCAAGATAAATTCTTCCTGGCTTTGTAACAGTCTGATTTGTCGTTCCCACCGAGGGCGTAGTTCCTGTGGCAAGTGTTGTAGAATAATCCGTTCCATCAACCCTATGAACACGGGATACACTGTCGATTGTCGTTGACTTATAGGAGCTTCCTACAACAGCAGATGGAGCCGTTCCCTTATTGTATACTTCGTAGTTGAATACATCATTGTCAGCAACGACCTTTGTTGCATCCAAGAATCCAGCATTAACGCCGTCAAAGCTTGTGTCTTCCTGAAGCTCCCACTTTGTCAGGCTGAGGGGAAGGTTGAACATTACATAAAGGTTAGAATTCAGCATTCCTCTCTCAAGATAAAACATTTTTATCTTGTGTTTTCCTGTTTTAAGATCATTTGCATTAAATCCCAACTCAGAAAATGTTTTTGAAATTGAATCTTCACCGGTTGAAGTTAGTGAATCAGGAGAACTTGTAACAGAAGCACCTGAACCTATATACGTTGTTTTGTTCTTAAAGTTGATCTCACCTATAGCATTCTTATGACCGCCGCCCATATCAAGTATGAGCTTGTCATCAAGAAATACCCACACATCATCATCGCCCTGGAATGTGAATGTGATCGCCGTTCCATCAGCTTCATCATTGATTGTTCCTTTCTCTGTAAGATAGAAATCCACAGTAAAGGAAACGCCAAAGCCATAATGAAGATTCTTTGTGTTACTGTCCGAGGTAGAATTGAATGGGAAAAATCCGGGTTGAGAATTGGTATTGTAACCATCACCATAGTTATCATAAACCAATGCTGTTCCGGTATTTCCTGTAATATCGAGCTTTTTGGTTGATGCATCAACCTTTACAGAATGTTTCTGGGAATCAAACAGGTAATACTTGCCTCCATAGACATCATTATCATCTGTCAACAATCGGTCAGAGCTATAATTGTTCTTATACGAAATATCGCTCGCATTGATCTCAAAGAACGGGAACGGAAGATCTTCGTAAGGCACCATATAGTCAGACTTCTGGAACGACTGGGTCGGAGAAGCATTTCCAGATTTATTATCATTCCAACCATCACCCATTTTGGATGTTTCGGTGCCTTTCCAGAATGATTCATCAAAATATGGAAGTTTGTATGTTCCGTTCGGATCAGTCGGCACACCATCTGTTAATGAACCGTTCACCAACCCCTGTACTACTGCATCATACGGCTTGTAGGTTCCGGGAGCCTGATCAGATGTTCTGAGCGCAAGGTTCGGCTTCCAGTGGAAATTATTCAGAATGTCACCAAAGCCAAAGTAACAAGCAAACTTCTGCGCATCAGTTCCATTACCTTTCTGAATTCCTCCATCATCTCCTCGATTATAATATGTATAGTTCGCATTGTTATTGCTGCCGGCTCTCTGCTTGAGAGTACTGGAGCTATACAACTGATCAGAATTTGAATAACCGTTCACTTTTCCGTCAGGAAGCCAGAACTGCCCCAGATACAAGGGATAAGTTGAATTTGTACCATAGGGCGACTTGCTGATGGCAGTATTTACCGCTACATATGGTCGTTTTCCCTTTCCTTCCTGTGATGAAATACCGTCGCCCCAGGAACCGTTATTTCCGCTTCCGGAATCGTCATTATAATTATATTTGTACTTGAACTTATCATACTGATAATCAAACATATCAGTCTCAATCGTAATATATTTCTGTCCGTTATATGTATTGTCAATACTCTGAACAGTGTATGTACCGCATACACTTGCAACATTATCCGAAATGATCACAAGATTATCAGTGGTATTATCAAGACTCAGGTTATATGTATCTGTATTTCCCCCGATGGTCACAATTACGGAAAAAATCTCTCCGGCATCTATTGTTATTGTGCTGGATGTCACGAAGTTTGCATTACCTTCCGTAGTCATCGCTGTTGTCGGGAATGTACCATCATTTGTCTTGATGCTAACTGTTGCCCCTGCAGGAAAATGATCATTTGAAAAATATAACTTCTTTGTCACCGAAGGCTTCGATGTAAAGTCATTTCCTTTAAAGCAAAGTGTCTTTCCGTCGCCATAAGAAAGTCTGCTGTCATGAAACTCAGAAACACCATAGTAGAAAGTCCTGCCAAGTATCTCTCCATCTGCAAACTTTATATTCTTCAGTAAAACACCATCGGTGTTTCTTTTTATTGACACCTCAGTATACGGCTTTTTTGTTCCGGTTGTATTTTCCGGCACATTAAAAGAAACTCCGGTTGCCCTTCCGGCGATATCTGATGTAGGCACTGTTTTATCCTCAGCAACGGTACCGTTGGAATACACCAGATCAAATTTAAGAGAAGTATCAGTCATGTTTGCAATTTTGAAGGCATCACCTTCGTAAGTTGTAACGCTTGCGAGATCAGTATACCAGACCTTCTGAAATCTTCCGCCCATTAATTTATTCTCAAAATACACAACCTTATTATCCAGAGCAGTTGTAAGCTTGAATTCAGGATATGTCATTATCGGATAAGAGGCGGTTCCTTTTTGAGTGCCAAACCATGGCGAAAATGAAATATATGCACCATTATCTATATCGATCGTAACTTTAAACATCTTACCTGTAGTACCTTTTACGATAGATACCGATGGATCCTCTGTCATTTTATGACTTGAACTAAAGTTACAGTAGTAATCCTGGTTATCTGCAGGCTTTGATGTAAGCTGAGCATAATATATCTCATTCATCGTATTTGACCAACCCTGTACAGCAGTACTGGGACAAGAAGATGTATCAAAATAAATAGTGATATTATTCGCCGCCTTCGGCCTGAGAACATTCATTGCCGGCACAAAGCCTGCAACAAGCAGCATTAAACAGAGTAAAAACGCTATGATCTTAAATCTTAAAGAGCTTTTCTTCAGCATAGCGCACGCCTTCCTTACATAGTTAGTTTATATAATAATACAATTGCTCATTAAAAAATTATAGGTACATTATACCCCCACAATTTTCAAATGTCAATTCAATTATAGAAAATTATTAATTCTGCCAGTATTTTTTTAATATAGTTATACAACATGTTTAAACAAGGAGCGAGCGACGCAGTCAACAAACGTCGGGGAGCTTTGGCTCCTGCGCGCGTCGGCGGGACTGTCGTACAGATCTCCTTCCGAAAAAACATTTTTCCATGCGCTTTACAATCAGCGTCAAAAAGTGTAGAATAAAAGTGTAATACCATCCGACTTGGAGTGATCCGCATGATAAACAAAAAACGTCTTATGGCGCTGGGTGCCGTCGCTCTTACGCTGATATCCTCCGAGGCTGTGCTTTCAGGCTGCTCCGAGAAAAAAGACCCCACCCTCACCCTTTCAACAACGCTCGAAACAAGCTCTTCGTTTTCCGGCAAGCGCACCTTTACGGTGCAGTTCCCCGATACTTTTGCGGATCCGACACGCGCAGCAGAGCTTGATATGCTTATGGAGAAATATTGCCCTGAGCCGCTGTCCTACACCAAGGGGAGCAATGGCGGCGCTCCGCAGTATACATTTCTGCTTGCTTTTTCCTCCTATCCGGACTATATCTCAAAGCTGACGTCAGTGCTGGGAACAAAGCCTGTCGTCGTTTTTTCAAACCCGTCCACCGTTCTCACTTCCGGCTGGCGCATAGAGGAATATTTTTCTTCTTCTATGCTCCTTGACTGGCTAAAGATCGCCGCAAGGTTTGAAAAGCTTGACGGCTATGATATTTCCGCTACAGAAAACGAGACCTATGTCCGCTTTCTCGGAGAATCTGTTCCGACGCTGCCGACAATATCTGTCAACCGCCTTACAGGCTACCCGATTTCAGACATAAGCCTTTCGACAGTAAACAAGAAAACCACCTTCGACCGCACCATTTCCTTTACCATCCCGCAAACGACCTTCGATTCCCTCGGAGACAGCCTCACTCAGTATTTTTCTTCCATAACAGATACCTCCGCAGAGTCGGGCTGGCAGCTTGAAAACAATAACTACATATACACTGTAAGCTTTTCCGAGCTTACCGAAAAACAGCTTGAGGGATATACGAACCGACTGCTTTCATCGGTTTACGGGGATATTTCCTATGTAGACAAGGCCTCCGGCTCAACTCCGCTTGCCTTTCAGAATTCCTATACCGAAACGCTGGATTTTTCGGCATACATCGGCGAAAACAACAGCGATGTTCCGATACACTATACGTACTCCATAGACGACAACACTCAGATATCAGACCCTCTGATCTATTCCGATTTTGAATGGACCGCAGCCTCCGATATTCTGGAGACATCCACCGAAAGCGGTGCGGAAATAACCTTCGGCGGCGGCGCACCGTCTATGACGCTGAGGATAAACGACGGCAAGCAGTACACACCGCGCTCAGTTGACATCAGCCTCACACCCCTCGATAATGATACCATCGAGAAAAGCTACACCTTCCGGTTTGACGCTGCAGAAAACGGAATGGAAGCCGCAGCGTATGCCGCCTCCTATTTCAAGGAAAACGGTATAACGGCAGAGCAGAAGGGCGATGGTGCCGATGAGCTGTGCACAATAACATTCAAAGGGAACCAGTCCGAGCTTAATGCAAGCATAACGGATATTTTCGGAGATTCAAATCTCGTATTGTTCGATTCATATACTCCGTTTATGAAGCTGAGAACAAGAAAGGTCGTAACGGATAATGTTGACCTGAGCACAGTGCTTGTCGGCAAAAACGCCGAGGTCCCAGTCAATTACACACTTATTTCCCGTGACGGAGAGCTTGCCGAGGGAATGTCGGCTGAGATAAAAAGCGCAGACCCTGCCGACAAACCGGAAAAAACCGAAATAGAACCGGATGAAAACGGAGTCTACAAAACCACCTTTGCTGCGTCGGGAGCGCTTATCAGCTCTGAAGTATCGGTTGCGAACTGGCAGGATATAATCGTTTTTATTATCATATCCGTTCTGGCAGTACTGATCGCCGTTGCAGTCATACTGCTGTTAAAGATCCGGACCGATCCGGCTCCGGGGCTCAGCGGCGGCAGAAGCGATACAAAAACACTTCCGAAGAAAAAGCCTGACGAAAGCCGCCGTCTCAGCGGCAAAAACAGTAAAAAGGATGAGCCTTGACGTGAAAACAGAGCTATGTATATTTGACCTTGACGGAACACTGATAGATTCTCTTTATGATCTTGCCGACAGCATGAACTATGCTCTTGAAAAAAACGGGTTTCCCGTACATGACAGAGAAAAGTATCGCTTCATGGTCGGCAGCGGCATATCCGTCCTCGCAGACAGGGCAATGGCAGTGCCGCCCGGCACATCTCAGGAGAAAAAGGATGCCGTGCTTGCCGATTTCGGAAGCTATTACCGCAGCCACTGTCTCGAGCTCACAAAAGCTTACGATGGAATACCGGAGCTTCTGAAGGAGCTTGATAAAAAAGGAATACTGTCGTGCGTTCTTTCAAACAAGCCGGATGAATTTACAAAAAAGATCGTTAGATCTCTTTTTCCGGAGCATGAATTTGCTGATGTCTGGGGCAAAAGAGACGAATACCCACGCAAGCCCGATCCGACAGCCGTGAACGCCCTCATACGCTCGCTGGGCTGCAGAAACGAGGAATGTCTGTATATCGGAGACAGTGATATCGACATGCTGACCGCAAAAAATGCAGGACTAAGAAGCGTCGGAGTAAGCTGGGGCTTCCGGCCGGCATCCGAGCTTGAAGCTGCCGGTGCAGGCTTTATTGCCGGCATTCCGGCAGATATCCTTTCTCAGCTCTGACTATCCGATCATCTGTATGACTGACGCGGGGGCATGAAAAGTATTCGCACCCCTTGCAACCGACCACGTGCGCCCTAAAGAAATGGGAAATGCCCTCGGGGTGCGCCTACCCTGCAGTGCACTTTTTATAGTTTTTTCAGGGGTGCCAGGCGCTTCGCGCCTGGCACCCCTGAAAAAACAAATTTTTAGCAGCCCGGCCGCAATTGTACGTGCGAAAAATACCTCATAACAAAACGGAGGAAAAAATGCAGACACCGAAAACAAACTACCAGCTTGTGCTGGACAAGACGCTCAGAGAAATAACAGAAAGCGGCACGCGGCCGCATCTGCTGCTCCATGCCTGCTGCGCACCCTGCAGCAGCTATGTTCTTGAATACCTGCAGCAGTATTTCCATATAACTGTTTATTACTACAACCCAAATATTTCTCCCGAAAGCGAATACGTCCACCGCGTTGACGAGATACAGCGCCTGATACGAGATATGTGCCCCGAGGTCGACTTTTGGGAGGGAAAATATGAACCGGAAAGATTCTACGAGATGGCAAAGGGTCTCGAAAATGAGCCCGAACGCGGAAGGCGCTGTCTTAAATGCTACGAGCTGAGGCTTTCCGTATCTGCCGATGCGGCAAAAAAACTCGGCGCCGATTTTTTTACCACAACACTTTCTATCTCGCCGCAGAAGGATTCACAGGTGCTCAATTCTATCGGACGCGAGATCAGCGAAAAAACAGGCGTCCCCTATCTTTTTTCGGACTTCAAAAAACGCGGCGGCTACAAGCGCTCGACCGAGCTTTCGCAACAGTTTTCGCTTTACCGGCAGAATTACTGCGGATGCGTCTTTTCAAAAGCAGGACGCGCAGCAAATGACCAATGTTAGTTGCCCAACCGCACCTACGGTGCGACCGGGCTTTGTTTTTTCAGTGGTGCCAGGCGCGAAGCGCCTGGCACCACTGAAAAAACACTATAAAAAGTGCGCCGCAAGGTAGGCGCACCCCAAGGGCACTTCCTACGGGCGCACTTGGCTGGTTTCAAGGGGT